>NZ_JBMNDS010000016.1:0-147372 GCF_052543295.1 Streptomyces sp. SAS_270 | reverse complement strand
TGATTTTTGGCACGCTGTTGAGTTCTCAAGGAACGGACGCTTCCTTTGTACTCACCCACAGAACATTTTCTGGGGCTTTCCTCCGGGCGCTTCCCTTCGTGTTCCCAAACTCTATCAGTGTTTCTCCGGCTCTCTGACCACCGTCCCGCAGGCATGCGGAAACGGACCCCGAGATAGGATCTGACAAGTTGGGTCCTGCCAGGCAAGGGCGCTTGGTCACGCCGCTCAGCCTCAAGCAGGAGTACGACTGTACACGGGGGCTTGGAGCGGGCGCAAATCGTTTGTGCTGTGCTCTACGGCCGCCAACCGGGACCTCTCGCGCGGAACCGGCACTTCATATGACATACCCTGCTCAACAGTGCGCCGTCCGGTACAGGCAGTGACGGCCCATATGAATCTCCACCCCTGGGAGGCTTCCCATGACCACCGTGACGTCCCCTATTGCAGGACGCGCCATCGGGCTCGCCGCTGTGCCGGACCCCGTCTTCTCCGGAGCGATGGTGGGTCCCGGAACGGCCATCGACCCCGTCCGTGAGCCCTCTGAGGCTGTCGCCCCCGTGGACGGAGTCATCGTCTCGCTCCATCCGCACGCCTTCGTCGTGGTCGACGCAGACGGCCACGGTGTGCTGACTCACCTCGGCATCGACACCGTCCAGCTCAACGGCGAGGGCTTCGAACTGCTCGTCAACAAGGGCGACACCGTGACCCGCGGTCAGGCTGTCGTCCGCTGGGACCCGGCTGCCGTCGAGGCGGCCGGTAAGTCCCCTGTGTGCCCGATCGTGGCCCTTGAGGCCACGGCCGACTCTCTCGTCGACCTCCGAGAAGACGGCGACGTGAAGTCCGGCGACCAGCTCTTCACCTGGCGCTGACGTCAAACCCGTACTAGACGGCAAGTACACAACCATCGCGGTGGCGGGGCCCGCCGCACAAATCGGAGACGGGTGAGATGGAGACAACGCTGCGAGGCGTCGGCGTGAGCCACGGTGTGGCGATCGGCGAGGTTCGGCACATGGGAACGGCGGTGCTTGAGCCGCCCGCCAAGCAGATCCCGGCGGAGGACGCGGAGCGCGAACAGGGGCGCGCCCGCAAGGCCGTCGAGGCTGTGGCGGCCGATCTGATTGCGCGAGGCAATCTGGCGGGGGGCGAAGCCCAGCACGTGCTTGAGGCCCAGGCCATGATGGCCCAGGACCCCGAGCTGATGGCGGATGTGGAGCGGCGGATCGCGGTCGGCAGCACGGCCGAGCGCGCGGTCTACGACGCGTTCGCCTCGTACCGTGCTCTGCTCGCCGGTGCGGGTGAGTACCTCGCCGGTCGCGTGGCCGACCTCGACGACGTGCGGAATCGTATCGTCGCCCGGCTTCTGGGGGTGCCCATGCCGGGCGTCCCGGACAGCGACGAGCCGTACGTCCTTATTGCGCGTGACCTCGCGCCCGCGGACACCGCGCTCCTGGACCCCACTCTCGTACTCGGTTTTGTCACCGAGGAGGGCGGGCCGACCAGCCACAGCGCCATCCTGGCGCGGGCGCTCGGTGTGCCCGCCGTGGTCGCGCTGCCGGGTGCGGGTGAACTCAGCGAGGGCACGGTCATCGCGGTGGACGGCAGCACCGGTGAGATCTTCGTGGAACCGAGTGCTGAGAAGAAGGCCCAGCTGGAGGCGGCTGCCGCGGCACGCAAGGCGGCGCTGTCGTCATCAAGCGGTCCGGGCGCCACCTCCGACGGGCACAAGGTGCCGCTGCTCGCCAACGTCGGTGGTCCTGCGGACGTGCCGGCCGCTGTCGAGGCCGGGGCCGAGGGTGTCGGTCTGTTCCGTACCGAGTTCCTCTTCCTCGACGACAGCAAGAACGCGCCGACCGAGGAGAAGCAGGTCGATGCGTACCGGCAGGTCCTCGAGGCATTCCCCGAGGGGCGTGTCGTGGTGCGTGTGCTGGATGCCGGTGCGGACAAGCCGCTCGACTTCCTGACGCCGGGTGACGAGCCGAACCCCGCGCTGGGCGTGCGAGGTCTGCGGACGCTGCTCGACCACCCCGAGGTGCTGCGTACGCAGCTCACCGCCCTGGCGAAGGCTTCGGAGGGGCTTCCGGTCTACCTGGAAGTCATGGCTCCGATGGTCGCGGACCGCACCGACGCCAAGGCGTTCGCCGATGCGTGCCGTGAGGCCGGGTTGCAGGCGAAGTTCGGCGCGATGGTGGAGATTCCGTCGGCCGCGTTGCGTGCGCGGTCGATTCTGCAGGAGGTCGAGTTCCTGTCGCTGGGGACCAATGACCTGGCGCAGTACACCTTCGCCGCCGACCGGCAGGTGGGCGCGGTGTCCCGTCTGCAGGACCCCTGGCAGCCTGCGTTGCTCGACCTGGTGGCGCTGTCCGCGGAGGCGGCGAAGGCCGAGGGCAAGAGCTGTGGAGTCTGCGGCGAGGCCGCGTCGGACCCGCTGCTCGCATGTGTGCTGACCGGTCTGGGTGTCACCTCCCTGTCGATGGGCGCCGCGTCGATCCCTTACGTCCGGTCGACTCTCGCCAAGTACACGCTGGCGCAGTGCGAGCGTGCCGCCGCGGCCGCGCGTGCCGCGGACACGGCTGAGGAAGCACGCACCGCAGCTCAGGCGGTGCTGTCCGGCGAGTAGCAATGCGCAACTAGCTGGAACAGGTCGCCCAGTCGAGCCGATCAGCCTGATCCGGTCGGCGTACGGGCGTCGTGGGGCGCTCCACCTGCGGGTGGGGCGCCCCTTTTCGTTGTCAGTGGATGTGCCCTGTCCCCTGTCCCTGCTCTCCGAGGTCGGGTGGGAAGCAGTAGTCGACTCCGGATTCCGGGGAGACGAGGTCGCCGGAATCGATGTCGGTGCAGTAGGCGTCGAACACTTCTCCGGCGGTGAGGGCCTCCAGGCCGTCGTTGCGCAGGCGCCATCCGTAGACACGGTCGGACGTGTCCTGCTCGGTGACGCGCATGACGAGTCCCCCGGCGCTTCCGGTGGCGATGCCGAGGGCCAGGACGGTGGTGAATTCGAGGGCTTCTGTCTCGTCGAGGCGGGCGACGCCCTCGGATTGGTCAGTGGTGCGGAGCACGGCGACGAGGGTTTCGGGTGATGCCGCGACACTGCAGACGAGGTGGCAGGCTCCCCGGCCGGCGGTGGCGAGGATTCGGGTGAGCAGATGGGAGGCGCGGGCGAAGGCTGCACGTCCGACGTCCTCTCCGCAGGACGCGCAGTCGCCGATGCGGGCCAGGATCGTCGTCGCGTACTGCCAGGTCGCCTGGCGGATGGCCTCGTCGACCAGACCCGGGACCAGTTCGGCGAGGGGTTGTCCCTCGTACAGGAGGGTCGGGCCTGTGGCCGCCAGTTCCGCGGTGAAGCGGGTGCGGCTGGCCACGGCGTCGGGTTCGAGGCCCTTGTCGGCGCAGAACTCCGCGTACTCCTCGGGGTCGAAGAGGGCCACGGCGGTGTGGCCGCCCTGCGCGGCGAGCGTCCTGAGCAGAGCCTCCACCTGTTTGAGATAGGCAGTGTGGTCGTCGAAGGTGAAGGTGCGGTAGCGCCGCATCGCTGTGAAGTCCTGTTCGTCGGTCAGCAGGCCGATGGTGCCGGCGATTTCCCGGCGCAGGACACGTCGCATGGTCTGGTGCTGGGTGTGCGCCATTCTTCCCCCTGTGCGCAGTCGATCAATGCTCACTCACAGTAACTGGCGCCACTGACAACGGCGGTCGGACGAGGGCATCCCGAACCAGTCGGTGTTGAATGATGCAGGTCAGAGCGATGGTCGCGCCGAAGACGGTCCAGCCGACGGGGCCGGTGGCGATGGCCGCGGTGACGGCCAGTGGTCCGATGCTGCGCTGGGCGGACTGTGCCAGACCGTGGGCTCCGAGGTAGGCGCCCTGCGCCGCGTCGGGTGCCAGGGCGAGAGAGAGCTCCCAGGACACGGTGGCGTGAAGCATCTCGGCAGCGGTGAAAGCGGCTGCCGAGGCGGTCAGGAAGAGGGTTGCGTTGAGGGGCCCGCCCATGGCGGAGAGAGCCATGGTGATGCCGCCCAGCGCGAAGGCGGCGGAGAGGGGGAGCAGCAGGGCGCGTGCCGCGGCAGTGGTGGCGCCCAATCTGGCCAGCGGGACCTGGAGGGCCACCACCATCACGTTGTTGAGGACCATGAGCAGCGGGGCGAGGCCGTGCGGCGCGTTCGTCGAGTGGGCGATCCACAGCGGGAGGCCGACCTTGAAGACGGCGTCGTCGAGGAAGAGGACGGTCTCCGTGGCGACGTACGCCAGGTAGGTGCGGTCGCGCCAGGGCCCGGTCGTCTGCGGGGCGGGGGCGGTGTCCTTCGACGAGGCGACCGTGCGGGAGGGGGAGGGCGGTTCGCCGCAGCGTGAGGTGAGGAGGGCGACGGCGACGAAGGAGAGGGCGTCTCCGACGAGGAGCCACTGGTATGCGGCTCTGGTGTCGAGGGCGAGAGCCGCCGCGGCGGCGAGGCCGCCCAGGGCCCAGCCGGCGTTGGCGAGGGTCCGGTTGACGGCCTGGTAGCGGACGCGGTCCTGTCCGGAGACGCGGGCGGCGTACAGCTTGGTGAGGACGTTGGCCGCGCGGTCGCCGAGGCTGCCGACGGCCGAGACGGCCAGCAGCAGGGTGTAGTTGTCGGTGGTGAGCAGGGCAAGGGAGGCCAGGGCCCGCAGCAGTTGAAGGGCGATGAGGACGTGGGTGAGGGGCAGCCGGTCCGCGATGCGGCCGCCGAGCGGCGCTCCGGCGATGCCGATGGCCCCGGAGACGGCGGCGAGAGTGCCGATCTGGGCGACGGAGAGACCGGTGACGTACGTGAAGTAGAGGACGGAGACGGTGGCCCACAGGCCGCTGCCGATTCGGTCGACCAGGGCGATCCAGAGCATTCTTCGGCCGTCGGGGCCTCCTGGCATGCGGGTCCACCATGCGGCTGCGCGGCGTATCGGACTCACTGCTCCCCCTTGCTTCCATTTATGTATTGATACATACTTGGTAACGTGGCAACACAATATGCGATCACGGGTACGACGGCCAAGGGAATTGCCTCCTCGGTCGAACGAGGGGTGGCCGAGGGCTCGTTGGACCCAGGGGAGGCGCTGCCTCCGGTTCGGCGGCTGGCCGACGAGCTCGGGGTGAGCCCGGGGACGGTCGCGACGGCCTACCAGGAGCTGCGGCGGCGCGGGATCGTGGTGACGCGCGGGCGCGGGGGGACAGTTGTGTCCGCGGCCCCTGCTGTGGCGTCACGCCGGCCTCCCAAGGTGCCCGCAGGGCTGCGCGACCTGGCCGGCGGGCATCCGGATCCCGAGCGGCTCCCCGGGCTCGTGCCGCCCTCCCGTCTCTCCCCCGGGGCGCGATCGCACCGCGGCACGCCTCGCCTTGAGCGGCTGGAGGACGCGGTGCGGAACTGGCTCGGGCCGGACGGAGTACCCACGGAGCACGTGACCTTCGCGCACGGCGCCCTGGATCTGGTCGGACGACTGCTGTCCGTGGAGTTGCGTCCGGGAGACGCCGTCGCCGTGGAGGACCCCGGCTATCACCATCTGCTGGATCTCGTGACGGCGATGGGCCTGCGCACGGTCCCCGTCGCCGTGGACGACCAGGGAATGCGTCCCGAGGCGTTGCGCGACGCGCTCGGCGACGGTGTACGGGCGGTGGTGTGCAGTCCCCGGGCGCAGAATCCGTACGGCGGGTGCTTCTCGAGCGCGCGCCGGGACGCGTTGGTGGCAGTCCTTGAGCGGGAACCCGATGTGCTGGTCGTGGAGAACGACCACGCGTCCGCTGTCGCGGGCGCGCCTCTCCACACGCTGACCGGGGGCGGTCTGGCGCGGTGGGTGCATGTGCGGACCGTGAGCAAGTTCCTGGGCACCGACCTGCGGTGGGCCGCGGCGGCCTGTGATCCGACGACGCTCGCCCGGCACGACGGCCGGTTGCTGCTGACCTCGGGATGGGTCAGCCATCTGCTGCAGGAGACCGTGTACGGCCTGTTGAAGGATGAGGGCACGCGCGCGTTGGTCGCACGGGCCGAGGAGGCGTACCGGACGCGGCGGGGTGCTCTGGTCCGGGAGCTCGGCGCGCGGGGTATCGGGGCCCACGCGGTGAGCGGGATGAACGTGTGGGTGCCCGTGCGGGACGAGTCCGATGTCGTGAACGGGCTGCGGTCCTACGGATGGTGGGTCGCCGCCGGCTCGCGCTTCCGGCTCGCCTCCGCACCCGGTGTACGCCTCACGGTCGCCGAACTCGAGCCCGCCGACGCGGCGCGGCTGGCCTCGGACTTCGCTGCCGTGCTCGGCGAGTCCGAGGCCACCTACGGGGGTTGATCAGGCGCGCTTGCGGGCCAGCTCTTCGTAGAAGCGCAGCAGTTCGACGTCGTCCACGGAGCCGAGGTTGACCGCCTTCTCCAGGGCCGAGCCCTGAAGGAGTCGCTTGACCGGGACCTCGATGCGCTTGCCGGTGAGGGTGTGCGGGACTCCGGGCACCTCGATGACCTCGTCGGGGACGTGGCGCGGCGAGAGCTGTTCGCGGATGGTCTGCTTGATGCGGGTCAGCAGGGCCTCGTCCAGGACGGCTCCTGGGGCGAGGTGGACGAACAGCGGCATCCAGTAGCCGCCGTCCGGCTGTTCGACGCCGATGACGAGCGACTCCTTGATCTCCGGAAGCCGCTCCACGGCTTCGTAGATGTCGGCCGATCCCATGCGCACGCCCTGACGGTTGAGCGTGGAGTCGGAGCGGCCGTGGATGACGACGGAGCCACGTGAGGTGACGGTGATCCAGTCGCCGTGGCGCCACACGCCGGGATAGGTGTCGAAGTAGCTGTCGTGATAGCGGCTGCCGTCGGGGTCGTTCCAGAAGCGGATGGGCATGGACGGCATCGGGTTGGTGACCACGAGCTCACCGACCTCGTCGGTGAGCGGTTTGCCGCTGGGGTCCCACGACTGCAGGTCGGTGCCCAGCCCAGGGGCCTGGAGTTCGCCGATGTGGACGGGGAGCGTGGGGACGGCTCCTGCGAAGCAGGAGCACACGTCGGTGCCTCCGCTGACGGAGGCGATCCACAGGTCGGCCCCGCTCTCGGCGAACTCGTCGTGCAGCCAGCGGAAGCCGTCGGGCGGCAGCGGCGAGCCGGTGGTGGCGACACACTGCACAAGGGAGAGGTCGAAGTCACGGGCCGGGTGGACGCCTGCCTTGCGACAGGCCATGACGTACGCGGCGGAAGTGCCGTAGAGGGTCGCGCCGGTGCGTTCGGCGATGCGCCACTGGGCGGCCGTGTCCGGGTAGCCGGGGCTGCCGTCGTAGAGGACGATCGTGGTGCCCGTCAGCAGCCCGGAGACAAGGAAGTTCCACATCATCCAGCCCGTGGACGTGTACCAGAAGAAGCGGTCCTCCGGTCCGAGGTCGCAGTGCAGGCCGAGCTGTTTGAGGTGCTCGACGAGGATGCCGCCCTGCGACTGGACGATGGCCTTGGGCAGGCCGGTCGTGCCGGAGGAGTAGAGCACCCACAGGGGGTGGTCGAAAGGCACCTCTTCGAAGACGGGCTCCACGACCGCGGCCGTGAGAGCGGACCATTCCAGGGCCCCTTCAGGGGCGTCTGTGCCGAGCAGCGGGATGTGGACGACGGCACGCAGTGTCGGCAGTTCGCGGCGCAGTTCGGCGACGGTGTCGCGGCGGTCGTGCTCCTTGCCGCCGTAGCGGTAGCCGTCGACGGTGAACAGCACGACGGGTTCGACCTGCTGGAAGCGGTCCAGCACGCTGCGGGCGCCGAAGTCGGGGGCGCAGGACGTCCAGACGCCTCCCACGGCGGCTGTGGCCAGCAGGGCGACGACAGCCTGCGGGATGTTGGGAAGGTACCCGCTGATCCGGTCTCCGGGGCGTACGCCGAGGACTCGCAGTTCGGCGGCGAGGGATCCGACCTGGCGGCGCAGTTCGGACCAGCTCACCGGGATCGGCTCGTGGGTCTCGTCGACATACAGGAGGGCGGGCGCGTCGCCACGGGTGCCGGCCGCGCGCAGGGCGTGCTCGGCGTAGTTGAGGGTCGCGCCGGGGAACCACTCGGCGCCCGGCATGGAACGGTCACCGAGTACGCGCGCGTAGGGGGTCGAAAACCGTACGTCGAACCAGTCGGCGACGGCCTTCCAGAAGGTCTCCAGTTCGTCGACCGACCAGCGGTGCAGCGCCGCGTAGCCGCCGTCGGACGGGGCTCCGTGGTGCTCGGCCGCCCAGGCCTGGAACTTCGTGATCTGTGCCTGGGCGATACGGTCCCCGTCTGGCTGCCAGAGCGGCGAGGGGTTCGCGGTGGACATGGGGCGGCTCCCGGACTGTGCGCGTCGTGTGCGTAGGTCGCGCACGAGCAGGGGTGTGCGCGTCACGCGGCTGACACGGACGATGCCATGTGATCGACTTCTACACCAGGGCGCGCCGCACATAGTCGGCGACGTGAAGATGTGCTGCCACCACGGGTGAACGGGAGTTGAACGACTCACCCATTCGGCGCCGTCAATGGCAGGGTGAGCAGCATGAACGGTCGTGACCTGGTGCGTTCGGTGAAGGTGGTTGGTTCGGTGGGGGCGGCCCAGAGGCTGCGGACCGTGCGGGCGGCGTGGCGCAGGAGGCGTGCCGATGCCAGCGGGCTGCCGCGGCGGGGGGCAGAGCGCGCTCGGGTGCCCGGGCCGGTGCAGGATGTGAAGCCGGAGCCCGGCGGGGGTGTCGTACGGTTCACGCGCTCCGAGCTGCGGATCGTCGTCACGGTCAACGGAGCCGTGTTCTGGGGCTGGGACGGGGCGGATCCCGAGCCGTCGTACGCCCTTGCGGGCCGCTGTCCCGAGCCGGACCCGCGAGCGGTCCTTGAGCCCGACAAGGACGGCGGGTGGCGGGTCGTGTCCGAGCGGGCGACGGTCGTCGTCTCGCGGCACGGGGCGATCGAGGTGCAGACCCCCGGTGGCGTGGTCCTGCGCCGCGATCTGCCGCCCCGCTGGTGGGAGCCGGTCGACGGCGGCGCGGCGCGCTGGCTGCAGCGCTCGGAGGTGGCCGCCGATGCCCGGTTCTTCGGCCTGGGCGGGCGTGCGGCCGGCCCCCGGCTGCGCAACGGAAGCCATCGGCTGTGGAACACGGATCCGCGGCACACCTTCGCGCCCGGCGACGATCCCCTGTACATCACCATGCCCGTGCAGATGGTGGTCTCCGACGCGGCCACGCATCTGGTCTTCCACGACACCTCGTGGGACGGCACGGTCCAGCTGCGCGAAGGTGAGGAGGGCGCCGGTTCCGGGCACGACCGGGCCGGGACGAGCGAGCTGCGGATGGACGGCGGCCCGCTGCGCTGCTGGGTGATCGTGGGCACCCCCGCGCGCGTGCTGCATGCCTGGGCCTCGCTCACCGGGGCGCCCGCGCTGCCCCCGGCATGGGCGCTGGGGCACCACCACGCGCGGTGGGGGTTCGGCAGCGAGGAGGAGGTGCGGCGGATCGTCGCGGGGTACCAGGAGCGCGGGCTTCCGCTCGACGCGATCCATCTGGACATCGACCACTACGACGCCCACCAGGTGTTCACGGTCGACCGGGAGCGCTTCCCGAAGCTGTCCGTACTCGCCGAGGAGCTGCGCCGCGACGGCATACGGCTGGTGTCGATCGTCGACCCGGCGGTCAAGGCCGAGCCGGGCAACGCCGTGTACGACAGCGGTCTCGTCGAGGACGCGTTCGTGTGGGACTCCGCGGGCCGGCTCGTCCGTGGTGTCGTGTGGCCCGGGGAGTCGGTGTACCCGGATTTCACGCACGCGCGCGTGCGGCGGTGGTGGGGCGGGCTCTACGAGGAGCGGCTGGCGCAGGGGTTCTCCGGGTTCTGGCACGACATGAACGAGCCGACGTCGTTCACGGCCTTCGGGGAGAACACGCTGCCGCGCTCGGCACGGCACTCCCTGGAGGGGCGCGGCGGGGACCATCGTGAAGCACACAACGTGTACGCGCTGTGCATGGCCCGGGCCGGATACGAAGGGCTGAGCGAACTGGCACCCCAGGAGCGGCCGTTCCTCTTCTCGCGCTCCGGGTGGGCCGGCATGCAGCGCTACGGCGGCACCTGGTCCGGGGATGTGGCCACGGGATGGCCGGGTCTGCGGGCATCGCTGTCGCTGGTGCTGGGCCTCGGGCTGTGCGGGGTGCCGTATTCGGGGCCCGACGTGGGCGGCTTCGACGGCAGTCCGTCACCGGAGCTGTATCTGCGGTGGTTCCAGCTCGGCGCGTACCTCCCGCTGTTCCGAACCCACGCGAGCCTGCGAGCCGGACGCAGGGAGCCCTGGGAGTTCGGTGACGCCGTCCTGGAGCACGCGCGCGTGGCGCTCGTCGAACGGCGCCGTCTGCTGCCGTACTTCCTGACCCTGGCGCATCTGGCGCGGCGTACCGGGTCGCCGTACGTGCGTCCTCTGTGGTGGGGCGCACCCGAGGACCGGACGCTGCGCGACTGCGAGGACGCGTTCCTGCTCGGCGACTGTCTGCTGGTGGCGCCGGTGCTCGACCCCGGGGCGGACCGGCGTGCGGTGCAGCTGCCGCGCGGGCGCTGGTACGACACGGTGACCGAGGAGGCGTACGAAGGGCCTGCTCAGGTGCTCGTCGAGGCGCCCTTGGGGCGGATTGCGGTGCTGGCCCGTGCGGGGTCGGTGGTGCCTGTGCGGGGTGACGACGGCGGTCTGGAGTTGGAGGTGTGGGCGCCCGCGCGCGGGCGTATTGGGGGCGGGCTCGTCGTACCCGACGGGGGCGACGGCTGGGACGAGCCCGAGATCGAGCGCTATGTGGCGTACTGGGAGGGGCAACGGGTGGTCGTGCGGCGGGAGGGGGACGACGGTTCGGTCGAGCCGTCCTATCCGGTGCGGGTTCGCGGTCTCGGGACGCGGTGACCGGTCGTCGGGCGGGCCGGTGGCGGCCCGCTCAGTACCGCCCCTCGAACCACGCGCGGGCCGCCAGGGTGTGCAGCGGAAAGGCCAGTTCGGCCGGTCTGCGCAGCAGGTGCCAGCCCTCCGTCTCGTCCGTGGCCGCGGACGGCGGAAGGTCGGCGGCAGGGCGCTCCGGGAGGAGCCCGAAGAGCAGCAGGTGCCCGGCGGGGGAACTCATCGCGTCGGCGAGACGTACCTCGTGGCTCGCCGCGTCGATGCCCGTCTCCTCTTTGAGTTCCCGGACGACGGCATGCCGCCAGTCCTCCCGGTGGTCGATGAACCCCCCGGGCAGAGCGATGCCTCCGCGCGCGGGAGCGATGGTCCGGGTGATGACCACCAGGGAGGTGCCGGTGCTGTCGTACGCGGGCTGCAGGGCCACGGCGACGGGCAGGGGGTTGCGGTAGGCCACGGTGCCGCAGGCGGCACAGGTGCGGGGCCAGCCGGAGACGTTCTCTCCGTAGCGCGCTCCGCAGCTGGAACAGTGGGAATCCGGCGCGAAGTCGGCGGGCGGGTGCTGGGTTGCGGACACGCCGCGGACTGTAGCCGATCACTGCAAGGGCGCCCTCGGCGGGCCCGTACCGTGCACCGGTGCGGGCCCGCGGAGGCTCAACGGCAGGAAGTGAGGGACTTCTTGGAGACGGGGAAGTCGAAGTAGGTGTCCGGGTAGGGCTCGGGCTTGTACGTGAAGTGCCACCATTCCTCGGGGAGGTTGACGAAACCGGTTCCTTCCAGGGTGCTCTTCAGAAGCAACCGGTTGGCGCGCCGGCTGCCTTGAACACGCGGATCCAGCGTGTGGGCGAGGGTGTCGAAGCAGTCGAAGCCGGTGCCCATGTCGACGGAGTTGTCCGGGAAGCGCTCGTCCTTGGGCGCATAGCAGGGCACGAGGGTTTCCCCGGGGACGTAGGGCCGGGTCGGCACAGCGGGCAGCCGGACGATGGTGAGGTCCATCGTCGAACCGCGGCTGTGTCCGGACTTCTCGGCGATGTATCCGTCCTCGAAGAGGCGGGTCTTGTCGACCTGGGGATAGAACTCGGCCTTCATCGCCTGGTCGTCGAGGTCCTCGGCCCAGCGGACGAAGTGGTCGACGGCGCGCTGGGGGCGGTAGCAGTCGTACACCTTGAGGGTGTAGCCCTGACGCAGGAGTCGCGTCTGCGCCTTGTGGAGTGCTTCGGCGGCGGTCCGGGTCAGGATGCAGATGGGCTGCCGGTAGCCGTCGATGTGCTCGCCCACGAAGTTGTGGGTGGTGAAGTAGCGCATCTCCTGGATGATCGTCGGGTCCACGGATCTCAGGGCCACGAAGTCCTTGGGGGCCTTCGGTTCGGGCTTCGCCTGCGCGGTGGCGGAGGCGGCGGTCACGGCCAGCAGGGCGGCGAGCGTGGTCACCAGTCCCCGTACGGCGGTGGAGAGTCGTGTCATGCCCCCTGCATCTATCAGGCGCGGGCTCCTCGTGGGAAGCGATCGCATGCAGCCCCGCCCTGTTGGAGGACGAGGGGCGGCCGGAACCACCCCCGTGGGCCCCGGCCGTCCCTTCCGATACTCCGACGCCGGAAGGGCCCGCATGGTTCTCCGTGACGGCCTGCCGGATTACGGTTGCCCGTGGCACACTTCTGACGTTCCGTCAGATCCAGTGTCATGGAGGGGTCTTGTCGCCTGCACGCACACCCGTGGTCGCAGGATGGTTCGCCGGGGACGGGGAGGGCTTCCATCTCCTCGGTACACGATGTTCGGCGTGCGCCTCGGTCTTCTTCCCTCGCGAGGACGCCTTCTGCCGCAACCCCGGCTGTCCAGGCGGCGAGCTGGAGGAGGTGCCGCTGTCCCGGCGGGGCCGCGTCTGGTCGTACACGGACAGCCGCTACCGGCCTCCGTCACCGTACGTGTCCGATCCGGAACTCTCGTGGGAACCCTATGCGTTGATCGCAGTGGAGCTGGAATCCGAGCGCATCGTGGTGCTCGGTCAGACGGTTCCCGGGGTCACCGTCGCCGACCTGACGGTGGGCATGGAGGTGGAGGTCGTCCCCGGTGTGCTCAGCGAGGACGCGGAGACGACCTGGACGACATGGCACTGGCGGCCTACGGGGGTGACGGCATGACAGGCGAGGTGGCGGTGCTCGGCGCGGGCATGCACCCATGGGGCAAGTGGGGGCGGAGTTTCATCGAGTACGGGGTGGTGGCAGCGCGCGCCGCATTGGCCGACGCGGGGGTCGACTGGCGGGACGTCGGCTCGATCGTGGGCGCGGACACGGTGCGCGGCGGCTATCCCGGATACGTGGCGGGGGCGACCTTCGCGAAGGCGCTCGGCTGGCAGGGGGCGCGCGTCGCCAGCGTGTACGCGGCGTGCGCTTCCGGGGCGCAGGCCATCAACACCGCGCGTGCGCACATCCTCGCGGAGTTCGCGGACGTGGTGCTCGTGGTCGGTGCTGATGCGGCACCCAAGGGGTTCTTCCGCCCGGCGGGCGGGGAGCGGGCGGACGACCCCGACTGGCTGCGGTTCCGGTTGCTGGGGGCCACGAATCCGACGTACTTCGGGTTGTACGCGCGGCGGCGGATGGCCGTGCACGGAGACACACCGGAGGACTTCGCGCAGGTCAAGGTGAAGAACGCGGCGCAGGGGGCGCTCAATCCGAACGCGCGCTACCGCAAGAAGGTCACCGCGCAGGAGGTCGCCGATTCCGCGGTCGTGGCCGATCCGCTGCGGCTGCTCGACATCTGCGCCACCTCCGACGGCGGCGCGGCGCTGGTGCTGTCCAGCATGGAGTTCGCGCGACGCCACGGGGCCGCGGATCCCGTACGGATAAGGGCCGTCTCCACGGTGACGCCGCGCTATCCCAGCACCGTGCTCGATCTCCCCGACATCGCGACGGACTCGGCGGCCGCCGTGGAACCGTCGGCCGAGACCTTCCGCGCGTCGATCGCACGGGCGGCCTACGAAGAGGCGGGCATCGGCCCCGAGGACCTCTCCCTCGCCGAGGTGTACGACCTGTCCACGGCCCTGGAGTTGCAGTGGTACGAGGACCTGGGCCTGTGCGCGGAGGGCGACGGCGCAAAGCTGCTGCGCGAGGGCGCCACGACGCTCGGCGGGCGCATACCGGTGAACGTCAGCGGCGGGCTCGCCTCCTTCGGAGAGGCGGTTCCGGCGCAGGCAATCGCCCAGGTGTGCGAGCTGACCTGGCAGTTGCGGGGCGTCGCGGGTGAACGGCAGGTCGCCGGGGCGCGGGTGGGGATCACCGCGAACCAGGGCCTGTTCGGGCACGGGTCGTCGGTCGTCGCCGTGCGGTAGCGCAGGGGTCGCGCCCCGGCCCTCGACGCTGTGCGGCGATCGCGAAGTCCTACGGTGCTCCCCCGCCGGACGAACACCCGGCGTTCGGACAGGTGTGCCCACCCAGTGTGACGGGTCGGGAATCGTGCGTGAACAGCTCATGAATCGCGCCCGGGGGTGCGCCTGCGGCGCCATCATGCTCCCGTGCCCTCCTGGACGAACGCTCTTCGCTTCGCCTTCCAGCCGATCGTCAACCTGACGACCGGAGGAGTCGCGGCGCTGGAGATACTCGCACGCCCGGAGACCGGTGACGTCCTGGCGCAGGCCCGGCGCGACCCGGAACTCGACGGCCGTCTCGCCGCGTCGGCGATCCGGGCGGCAGCTCAGAAGGAGACGCTGCTGCCGCTGCACGTCAACGTGTTCGCGGGGACCCTCGCCGATCTCGGTGGGCTCGCCGCCCTGCGCGACGCGGTGCGCGAGGCCGGGCGGCGGCCCTGGGAGGTGACGATCGACATCGGTCCGCCGTACACGCACGTGCCCCAGCTCGCCCTGCTGGAGGCGGTCGCGGCGCTGCGCGCCGAGGGCTTCCGGATCTGCGCGGACGGAGTGGGCGACGGTGACGCACCCCTGCGGTTGCTCACCGACCTCGCGCCGGACCTGATGAAGCTCGACGTCTCCCTGCTGGCACGGCCCGCGGCGATCCGGGCGATGCGGACCCTGTGCGAGCAGTTGGGCGCGCTGCTGTCGGTGGAGGGGGTCGAGACGGAGCGGCAGTGCGCGGCCGCGATCGCGGCGGGCGCGCAGTGGGCGCAGGGCGAGCTTTTCGCGCCGCCTTCCCGGCTGCCCGCGGCGGACGTATACGTTCCGGCGCTCTCCCCCGCCGTCCTCACGACACCGCGCTCGGGGCCGCCAGTACGGCAGTTCGTACGACCGGCGGCGCTGCTGCCCGCCACCGCGTCCGCCGGACAGGTGCGGGCGCTGCTCACGGGCTCTCCCGACGTGTCCGGGGTGCTGCTCGTGGACGCCACCGGGGCGCCGGTGCGGTCGGTGCACCGCTCCCGGTTCCTGCTGTCGATGTCGGGGCGCTACGGGCATGCGCTGTACGCCGACCGGCCGGCCGCCAAGCTGGGCGACGCGCCGCGCACGGTCGGCGTCGACGCCACCGCGTGGGAGGTCCTCGACGTGGTGGCGGTCGGGGACCGGGACCGTACGTCCGACGACGTCGCGGTCGTCGACCACCACGGACGGTGCGTGGGTGTCGTACGGCTGGCGGATCTTGTACGGGCGCTGGCCGAGAGCCGCGTCGAGGAGGCGGCATCCCTCAACCCGCTGACCCGGCTGCCCGGTTCCGACGCGATCACCGGCGAGGTGGACCGCAGGATCGCGGACGGCCGGATGTTCGCGCTGACCTGGCTGGACATCGACCACTTCAAGCGGGTCAACGACGGTGCGGGGTTCGCGGCGGGCGACGAGCTGATCCGGGCGGTGGGCCGGGCGCTGCAGCACGCGGCCTCCGGCGCGACGCGGGTGGGCCACATCGGCGGCGACGACTTCCTCGTCCTCGCGGACCCCGACACACTCGACCCGTTGGCCGCCGCGGTGCTCGACGCGCCGTGGTCGGCGGGCGGACGGGCCGTCACGCTGTCGCTGGCGACCGTTCTGTGTGCGCCGGGCAGCGTTCTCGACCACCGGCAGGCCGCCGCCTGCCTGGCGCCGCTCAAGCAGGCCGCCAAGGCGCTCAGCGGGGCGAGTTGGGTGCTGGGCCGTGCGGGCTTTCCCGGGCATGAGATCCGGCGCGGTTCGGGAGCGGCGCAAGCGACGGCGCCGACGCAGGCCGGCTGCGGGGCGGGTGAGCCGAGCAGGGGCTGATCAGTCGACAGCCGACTTGGCAGGCAGGACAGTTGACCGCAGGCCGACTGGCAGCAGTAGTGGCCGCCCGGGCGAGATCAGGAGTTCGAGGCACAGGCGTTCCGGGAGAGTGCGGGCTTGACGGAGCCGGCCCCCTGCCGCGCCGACCATGCCCGATTGTCCTGCGTGCGCCAGCCGCCGGTCCGCGGCGACAACGCCATGGATGTCACCTATGCCGCGAGCAACGAACGTGCGGCACCGGGCCTGACGGGCCGGCGGGGCAGGCCTTCCGTCTCGACGCGACAACCGCAAGCGCATACCGCAGCCGTCCACGGCGGCTTACGACCCCGCTGTGGGCCCGCACCCGCGAAGAAGGCACGGTCCGCCGGAAGTCCCGGGCCTCGTGGCGCGTCCGCGCCCCAACCATTGCGGTCCGCGACCTTGACGCCCTCTGGGCGCCGGTGAACACTTCCGGGTGTCAGTCGGCATCGCCGCATTCGGGCGTCTCCAGGCACTGCGCCGCTCGGGTTCCCGCCTGCATCAAGGACCATCCCCCACAGGCGATTCCGGTGCGACGGCACGCTCGTCACGGACGCCGGGCGGGGGGCGGGATCTCCCTGCCTCCGGCTGAAGTAGCCCTGGGAAACGCACCCTGCACGCCGGCCCGGAACGGTCCACTCCGGGCGAGGCCTAGGAGCCGCCATGAGCAACGGAGACATCTCTGTCGGCGAGTTGACCGGCGCGGCGTTTCCGATCCCGCTCGGCGCGGGCGGGTGCGCCGCTCTCACCCCCGGCAAGTCCACGGCGCAGGGCGTCGGCCGGGCGGTCATCGCCCTCGCACGGGGTTTCGGGGTGCTTGCCGGGGCGGACAGGCACTTCGCCGAAGCCATGACCGGAGCGGCGCTGAGCCGGTTGCTCTGCCCGGGCCGGATCGAACTCACCAGAGGCAACCCCACCGAGACGCTGGGCAAGCGCGTTGACGGCACCGGCGGCGCAGGCCTGCCCGTCCTGCTGCTGCCGATCACCGACAAGGGCACCTCGGAGCGGGGTTACTCCTGGACCCCGGTGGCCGGCCCGATCACGGGCGGCGCCATCGGAGCCGTGATCCACAACGCAGCCTTCTGACGAAGGGGACGTCATGCCGGACAACGCCCAGAAGTACGTTGCCGCAATCGATCAGGGCACCACCTCCAGCCGTTGCATCATCTTCGACCGCAACGGCGCGATCGTCGCCGTCGACCAGCGCGAGCACCGCCAGATCTTCCCGAAGCCGGGCTGGGTGGAGCACGATGCCACCGAGATCTGGTCGAAGGTGCAGGCGGTGGTCGCGGGAGCGATCGCCAAGGCCGGGCTGCGGGCCGACGAGCTCAGTGCGCTCGGCATCACCAACCAGCGCGAGACGACGGTTCTCTGGGACCGCGCCACGGGCAAGCCCGTGCACAATGCGATCGTCTGGCAGGACACCCGGACGTCCGCGCTCTGCAACGAACTGGGCGGAACGGACGGGCAGGATCGCTTCCGCGAGCAGACCGGACTGCCGCTGGCCAGCTACTTCTCCGGACCGAAGGCGGCCTGGCTGCTCGACAACGTGCCGGGCCTGCGCACCCGCGCCGAGCGCGGCGAGATCGCCTTCGGGACCATCGACTCCTGGCTGATCTGGAACCTGACCGGTGGCACGGACGGGGGACAGCACGTCACCGACGTCACCAACGCCGGCCGCACCATGCTGATGAACCTCGAAACGCTTCAGTGGGACCCGTCCATCCTCTCCGCGATGAACGTCCCCGAGGCGGTCCTGCCCGAGATCAGGTCCTCCGCCGAGGTGTACGGCACCGCCGTGGGCCAACTCGCGGGCGTGCCCGTCGCGTCGGCGCTCGGCGACCAGCAGGCCGCGGTGTTCGGGCAGGCCTGCTACGACGTGGGCACCGCCAAGAACACGTACGGCACGGGCAGTTTCCTGCTGCTGAACACCGGTAACCGGCCCGTTCCCTCGAAGAACGGCCTGCTCACGACGATGGGGTACAAGATCGGCACCGAGGCGCCGGTCTACTGCCTGGAGGGATCGATCGCGATCACCGGGGCACTGGTGCAGTGGTTCCGTGACCAGCTCGGCATCATCCGTTCCGCCGACGAGATCGAAACCCTGGCGGCCGGCGTCGAGGACAACGGCGGCGCGTACATCGTGCCCGCGTTCTCCGGTCTGTTCGCCCCCTACTGGCGCTCCGACGCGCGGGGCGTCATCACCGGGCTCACCCGGTACGTCACCAAGGCACACCTGGCCCGCGCGGTCCTGGAGGCGACGAGCTGGCAGACCCGCGAGGTCGTGGACGCCATGTACCAGGACTCGGGGGTCAACATCACGATCCTCAAGGTCGACGGCGGCATGACCAAGAACAATCTGCTGATGCAGCATCAGGCGGATGTGCTCGGCGTGCCGGTGGTGCGGCCCAAGGTCTCCGAGACGACGTGTCTGGGCGCCGCGTACGCGGCCGGACTCGCGACCGGAGTGTGGAACGACCTCGACGAGCTGAAGTCGCACTGGCAGAAGGACGTCGAGTGGACGCCGGCAATGGAGGCGTCCGAACGCGATCGCGAGTACCACAACTGGCGCAAGGCGGTGGAGAAGAGCTTCGGCTGGCACGAGGACGGAGTGGGCTGAGAACCGGGCTCCACGCGCGCGTGCGTCCCGCGTGAACCACGCGCGCGTGCACGACTGCGGCCCGTACCCCGGTCGGCGGGGGTACGGGCCGTACGTGCGCCCGCGGCGGTACCCGGCGTCAGGTCGCGACGGTCTCCCGGCGGGCCGCGGCGTACGCCATCGCGTGCTGGACGACGCGGATGAGGACCTCCTTGACCGGCTCGCGGTCGCGCGCGTCGGTCAGGACGACGGGCACCTCGGGGTCGAGGTCGAGTGCCTGGCGGACGTCGTCGGCGGGGTAACGGGAGGCGCCCTCGAAGCAGTTGACGCCGACGACGAACGGTATGGAGCGCCGCTCGAAGTAGTCGACGGCCGCGAAGCAGTCCTCCAGGCGGCGGGTGTCGGCGAGCACGACCGCGCCCAGGGCGCCGGTGGCCAGCTCGTCCCACAGGAACCAGAAGCGGTCCTGCCCCGGTGTCCCGAAGAGGTAGAGGACCAGGTCCTCGCGGAGCGTGATGCGGCCGAAGTCCATGGCGACAGTGGTGGTGCTCTTGCCCTCCACGCCGCTGGTGTCGTCGATCGGGCGGCCGGCCTCGGTGAGCAGCTCCTCGGTGCGCAGCGGCTTGATCTCGCTGACCGCGCCGACAAGGGTCGTCTTGCCCACGCCGAATCCGCCGGCCACCAGGATCTTGAGGGTGACGGGCTCGACCGGGGGCTTGCCGCGCTCAGTACGCCCGAAGATCATCGCTTTCTTCTCCTGCTTGATGGGGGTCGTGCGGCGGTGGGCCGTAGCCTCCGCCGCCGGGGGTTTCGATGACCAGCACGTCGTCGGGGCCGACATCCGCCGCGTCGCTTCCGGCGAGCTCGAAGACCGTACCGTCCGCGCGCTCCACCCGGTTGGCCCCGAGCGCTCCGGGGGCGCCGCCGGCCATGCCGTAGGGCGGGACGCGGCGGTGCTGGGAGAGCGTGGAGACGGTCATGGGTTCGCGGAACCGGATGCGGCGCACGGCTCCGTCTCCACCTCGCCACCGGCCCGTGCCGCCGCTGCCGGGGCGCACCGCGAACTCGTCGAGCAGGACCGGCAGCCGCCACTCCAGGACCTCGGGGTCGGTGAGGCGCGAGTTGGTCATGTGGGTCTGCACCACGGACGCGCCTCGGAAGCCATCGCCCGCGCCGGACCCGGAGGCCACGGTCTCGTAGTACTGGTACCGCTCGTTGCCGAAGGTGACGTTGTTCATGGTGCCGGAACCTTCGGCCTGCACGCGCAGGGCTCCGTACAGGGCGCCGGTGATCGCCTGCGAGGTCTCGACGTTGCCCGCGACGACGGCGGCCGGAGGTTCGGGCGCGAGCATCGAGCCGGGCGGCACAACGATGTCCAAGGGGCGCAGGCAGCCGTCGTTAAGGGGGATGTCGTCGGCGACCAGAGTGCGGAAGACGTACAGGACGGCGGCGTTGACCACGGCGAAGGGCGCGTTGAAGTTGGTGGTGAGCTGCGGGGACGTGCCGGTGAAGTCGACCGTCGCGGAGCGGCTTTCGCGGTTCACCGAGACACGGACCCGGATGACGGCCCCGGAGTCGGTCTCGTAGGCGAACTCGCCGTCTTCAAGGGTGTCGATGACACGCCGGACGGATTCCTCGGCGTTGTCCTGGACGTGCTTCATGTACGCCTGCACGACATCGAGTCCGAAGTCCTCGATCATGCGGGCGACCTCGTCCACGCCCTTCTGGTTGGCGGCGATCTGCGCGCGCAGGTCGGCGAGGTTGGTCCTCGGGTTGCGGGAGGGGTAGGGCGCGTCGGTGAGCAGACGCAGGGTCTCCACCTCGCGGAACCGGCCGTCCTCGGCGAGCAGCCAGTTGTCGAAGAGGATGCCCTCCTCCTCGATCGTGCGGCTGTTGGCGGGCATGGAACCGGGCGCGATGCCGCCGATCTCGGCGTGGTGGCCGCGGGAGGCCACGTAGAAGAGGAGCCTGTGGTCACCCTCCGTGCTCGCCGTGTCGAAGACGGGGGTGATGACGGTGACGTCGGGCAGGTGCGTGCCGCCGTGGTACGGATCGTTGACCGCGTAGGTGTCCCCGGGCCGCATCCGCGGTCCGCGCCGCCGGATGACCTCCTTGACGCTGGTGCCCATCGAGCCCAGGTGGACGGGGATGTGCGGCGCGTTGGCCACCAGGTTTCCCTCCGGGTCGAACAGTGCGCAGGAGAAGTCGAGGCGCTCCTTGATGTTGACCGACTGGGCGGTGGACTCCAGCCGGGCGCCCATCTGTTCGGCGATCGACATGAAGAGGTTGTTGAAGACCTCCAGGAGAACCGGGTCCGCTTCTGTGCCGAGATCGGAACTCTCCGTGACCGCCGCGCGTTCCATGACCAGATGCCCGTCGTCGGTCGTGGCGGCCTGCCATCCGTCGTCGACGACGGTCGTCGCACCTGCCTCGGTGATGATCGCGGGGCCGGTGACCGTTTCACCGGGGGGCAGCTCCTCGCGGCGGTGCAGGGGTACGTCGCGCCGGGCGCCGCCTGTATGGAGGCTGACCGTCAGCGCGGCGGGAGGGCGGGTACGGGCGGTGGCGGTGGCGTCGGCGGCGAGGGCGGAGAGATCGGGGGGTTCGGTGAGACCGGTGGCTTCCACCGAGAGGGCTTCTACGACGATCGGGCGGTCGAGTGTGAAGGAGTAGGTGGCGCGATGACGTTCTTCGAAGGCGTCGGTCATGGTGTCGGGCTCGGTGAGTTCGACGGTGAGCGCCGTGTCCGTGCCGTCATAGCGGAGCTGGGCGCGGCGGGCGACCCGGATGCGGTCCTCGGGCACGTCCTCGGCGAGGAGCTCGGCGCGGGCGGCGCCCTCCAGGTCGTCGGCGGTCTTCAGGACGCCGGGCATCGCGGACGCCTCCAGGGGCACCTCGACGGACTGCTCGCGCATGGCCGTCGTGTCGGCGAGACCGATACCGAGGGCGGACAGGACGCCGGCCATGGGCGGTACGAGGACGGTGCGGATGCCGAGCGAGTCGGCAACCATGCACGCGTGCTGGCCGCCCGCGCCGCCGAAGGTCGTCAGCGCGTACCGGGTGACGTCGTGCCCCTTCTGGACGGAGATCCGCTTCACCGCGTTGGCGATGTTGGCCACGGCGATCTGCAGATACCCCTCGGCGACCTGCTCAGGGGTGCGGTCGTCGCCGGTCCTCTCCCGGATGTCGCGGGCGAGCGCGGCGAACCGGTCGCGGACCAGGGGCTCGTCCAGGGGTTGGTCTCCAGCGGGGCCGAACACCTTGGGGAAGTGCGCGGGTTGGATGCGGCCGAGTGCCACGTTGGCGTCGGTGACGGTGAGCGGGCCGCCGCCCCGGTAGCAGGCGGGTCCCGGGTCCGCGCCCGCCGAGTCGGGGCCCACGCGGTAGCGGGAGCCGTCGAAGTGGAGCACGGAGCCGCCGCCGGCCGCGACGGTGTGGATGTCCAGCATGGGCGCCCGCAGCCGTACGCCGGCGATCTGCGTGGTGAAGACCCGCTCGTACTCGCCCGCGAAGTGCGAGACGTCCGTCGACGTGCCGCCCATGTCGAAGCCGATGACGCGGTCGAAGCCCGCCAGTTGCGACATGCGGGCCATGCCGACGATGCCGCCCGCCGGCCCGGAGAGGATGGCGTCCTTGCCGCGGAACTGGCCGGCCTCGGTGAGCCCGCCGTTGGACTGCATGAACATCAGCCGCACGCCCAGGAGTTCATCGGCCACGTGCTGGACGTAGCGGCGCAGGACGGGCGACAGATAGGCGTCGACGACGGCGGTGTCGCCGCGCGGGACGAGCTTCATCAGCGGGCTGACCTCGCTGGAGAGCGAGATCTGCGGGAAGCCGGTGCGGGCGGCCAGCTCGCCGACGGCCTGTTCATGGGCGGGGTGGAGGTGGCTGTGCATACAGACGACGGCCACGGCGCGGATTCCGGTGTCGTACGCCTCCTGCAGGGGCCCGGCGAGCGCGTCCAGGTCGGGGGCGCGCAGGACGGTGCCGTCGGCGGCGATCCGCTCGTCGACCTCGACCACGCGTTCGTACAACAGCTCGGGCAGCTCGATCGCGCGGGCGAAGATCCGGGGGCGGTTCTGGTAGGCGATGCGCAGCGCGTCGCGGAATCCGCGGGTGACGACGAGGAGGGTGCGCTCGCCGGTGCGCTCCAGCAGGGCGTTGGTGGCGACCGTGGTTCCCATGCGGACGGCGTCGATCTCACCGCCCTCGCCGAGCAGTTCGCGTACGCCGGCGACCGCCGCGTCGGCGTACCGGGCCGGGTTGTCGGAGAGCAGCTTGTGGGTGAGCAGGCGGCCGTCCGGGCGCCGCGCGACGATGTCGGTGAAGGTGCCGCCTCGGTCGACCCAGAACTGCCAGCCTGTCACGTCTGTTCCCCGCTTCCGCGCTGTTCAGAGCGCTCGGAGGCCGCTGATCACGTCGCGCAGAATACTCTCGTCCGGCAGCTCCGCCGGGGGTACCGGCCGTGTCACATGGACCATTTCCTCGTCCACGAGGTCCCCGATGAGGACGCGTACCACTCCGATGGGGAGGTCGAGCTCGGCGGCGAGTTCGGCGACCGACTGGGGGGTGTCGCGGCACAGCTCGACGATGTCCACGTGCTCCGGGGACAGGGTCCGGTCCGCGTCGGGGTCGTCCGAGTGCGTCTGGGCGACGACCACCGCGATCAGGTCGAGGCGGTGCTGCGCCGCACTCGTGGTGCGGCCGCGCGTCATGGCATACGGACGGACCACCGGTCCGGCCTCGTCGTCGAACCAGTGGCGTTTTCCCTGACCGTCTCCGCTCATGTCATCCCACTACCCGCCCGAGGACAGATCGGTGCGCGGAGCGGCGGACAGATGTACGCCTACTCGCTTCACCAGGAGCGTCATCTCGTAAGCGACCTGCCCGACGTCCGAGTCGGCGTCCGACAGCACGGCGAGGCAGCTGCCATCGCCTGCAGCCGTCACGAACAGGAAGGCGTCGTCGAGCTCGACGACGGTCTGCCGGACGCTGCCCGCCTCGAAGTGGCGGCCGACGCCTTTGGCGAGACTGTGGAATCCGGAGGCGACGGCAGCCAGGTGCTCGCTGTCCTCCCGCGTCAGGTCCTTGGAGACGCCGGTGGGAAGGCCGTCGCCGGAGAGCACGATCGCCTTGCGGATGCTGGCGACGCGGTCCACCAGGTCGTCCAGGAGCCAGTTGAGCTCCCCGGTCGCCGTGCTGGTCGTGGTGGGCCCTGCGGCCTTCGGTGCGGTCATCGACCGTCCCCCTCTGTGTTTCGTCGTGCTGTGCCGTCCTGGGCCTCGTCGCCCGCGGCGTTCTCGTCGCGGCCGCGCTGCCAGCCCCGCTGGAGCGAGGCCATCCGGCTGCGCACCTCGTCGGCGTCGCGGTCGGCGGGGTCGGTCCCGCCCTGGTCCTTGCCGCGCTCGGTCTGTCGCGCGGGCCCTTTCTTCAACTGCGGGGCCAGATTGGCCTGTCGGACGCGGCGGGGCAGCAGACCCGCGCCCGATTCTGCCCCGTCCGTCGCTGCGTCGGAGCGCGGGGTGGTGCCGCCTGCTCGCGCGGAGGTGCCTTCGGCGCCCGACGCGGAGGCGGGGCGACGGGTGCGCTGAGGCAGGGCGGGGCTCTGGCGGAGACCGAGTGCCTCGGCGTTCTCGACGCCCTGGCGCGCCGAGCCCGCAGGGCGATCGCCGCTGCGACGCGCGGGTGTCTCGGCGCGCGCCTCGCGGCGATTCGCCGACGGCTTGGCCGCGTCGAGTTCCCCGATGGCCCGGTCGGTCACGCCCCGGTCCACCGGCTCCAGGCCGCCCATCGGTTCCCGGTTCTGCGCGGGCTGCTCCTCGTCCGGCACGCCACGCCGGGTCCTCGACTCGGTCACGGGACGCCCGTGCGAGCTGACGAGCTTGGGGGTCCGGCGCCGCGGCAGCGGGACGGGGCCGCCGGGGTGGTCCTCGTCGCCGGGGCGTGCGGGTTCGCCCCGGTTGTCGCGGGCCTGCTGGTGCTGTTCGCCCGCGACGCCGGCGAGGGAGCGGCGCGGACGGAACAGACCGCCGCGTTCGCTGTCGTCGTCTCCGAGCGCGCCGGGGAAGTCGGTGAGGGCGTCCAGGTCGACGGGCGCCTCCAGTTCGACCGGCCCGTCCAGAATCGAGGCGGGCAGACCCGGGAGTTGCACCGGTACCTGGGAGAGTGCCGCCTTGCGCTCCTCCTCGCTGCCGCTCTCCTTCGAGGGCAGCGCACGGTCGAGGCGGAAGCCGACACCGTTGGTGTCCGGGACGTCGTCGGTGAGGAGGGTGTCCGGGATGAGGACGACGGCGGTGGTGCCGCCGTACGGAGAGGGCTGGAGGGAGACACGGACGTTCTGGCGCTCGGCGAGCCGGCTGACCACGAAGAGGCCGAGGCGGTCGGTGTCGGACAGTTCGAACTCGGGTGTCTCGGCGAGGCGCAGGTTGGCGTCGAGGAGTGCTTCGGCGGCCATGCCGAGGCCGCGGTCGTGGATCTCCAGGGTGAAGCCGTTGGCGACGCGCTCGCCGAGAACCTGCACGGCCGTGTGCGGCGGCGAGAACACCGTGGCGTTCTCCAGGAGTTCGGCCACCAGGTGGGTGAGGTCGGCGACCGCGGGGCCGGTGACGGCGACGCGCGGAAGACGGCGTACCTCGATGCGTTCGTAGTCCTCGACCTCGGCGACGGCGGCGCGGACGACGTCCATGAGCTGGACGGGCTTGCGCCACTGCCGGGAGGGAGCGGCCCCGGAGAGGATGACCAGGCCCTCGGCGTGGCGGCGCATGCGCGTGGTCAGGTGGTCGAGGCGGAACAGGTCGGCGAGTTCGTCGGTGTCCTCGGTTCTGCGCTCCATGGTGTCGAGCAGGGTGAGCTGCTTGTGGAGCAGGACCTGACTGCGGCGGGCGAGGTTGACGAAGACCTCGGAGACGCCGTCGCGCAGCTCGGACTGCTTGACGGCGGCCTCGACGGCCGCGCGTTGAAGGGTGTTGAGCGCCTGGCCGACCTCGCCGATCTCGTTCTTGTCGAACTCCAGGCGCGGCACTTCGGTCTCGATGTCGACCTGTTCGCCGGCGGAGAGGCGGCGCATGACGCTGGGAAGTCGGATCCCGGACGCCTCGTGGGCCTCCAGCCGGAGTCGGCGCAGGTCGCGAATGAGGCTGCGGCCGACGCGTACGGACATGAAGAGCGAGACCAGCAGGGCGATGAGTCCGAGGATGCCCGCGACGGCTGCCTTGACGATGATGCCCATGGCCACGGGCCGGACCCGGTCCTGGTAGCGGTCGCCCGCCTGGTCGTCGAGCTTGCTGAGCTGGCCCAGGACGTGTCCCGCCACGCCGTCCCAGCTCTTGGCGGTGACCCCGCTGGGCGAGCCTGCCGGGGAGAGGGCGATGGCCTGTTCGGCGACGCGCAGAGGCGCCGTGTCGGCGTTCTTCCAATAGCTCTGGTAGCGCTCGCGGTCGGCGGCGGGCAGCAGCGGAAGGCTGATGTCGTACAGGAGGGTGCGCTGGGCCACGAGGTCGGACGTGTCGCGGATCTCGTCGCGGGTGAGGTGTCCGGCGACGAGGGCGGAGCCTAGGAGGGCGTCCTCCCGCGAGAGCAGTTCGCGGGCGCGGGCGACGTTGACGAGCGCGCGGCCCTGCTTGTCCATCTCCACGTTGTCGAGCACATGGAGGTTGGCCATCAGGACATAACAGGGGTCGATGAGGCGGTTGTACTGGTTGAGGGCCTGGGACCGGTCGACGGTGCCCTCCTCGACGCTGTGGCGCAGCGATGCGATTCCCTCAAGGGCGTCGAGAATGGAGGCGAGGCGTTGCGCGGTGCCCGGGCTCATGTCGTCGCGTACTTCGTCGTTCCGGGCGTTCCGGCGCACCTTGGCCACGGCCTTGTCGGTGGCGGCCCTGCTGCGCTTGAGAGCCGTGAGGGCGTCGGAGGCGCGCGGGTCGGCGAGATAGACGAGGGTCTGGCGGCGTTCGGTCTGCAGGACGCGGACGGCGTCCTCGGTCGGATAGCCGACCTTCTCCACAACGTCCGAGACGTTGAACAGCTGACTTGCCTCACGCCCGGTGATGATCGTGGCGAAACCCCAGATCGCGGTCAGGGACACCAGCGGCACGAGGAGCAGCGCCACGATCTTCCGGCGGATGGACTTCCCGCGAAAGCGCATGGCCTCCCCCAGCTCGACCCCCTCCGGCCCGGGGGGTACACATGTGCGTCAACAAACGGCGTGAGCCTACTACCGACACACAGGTAACTCGAAGGCCCGTCCGAACGCACTCTTGGTGGCCGGGGAACGAGACATGGGGAGTTGTCCGTTCATTGGGGGAGATTGCCGCCTCCGGTGCGGCACTTGGGCCTGGATCGTGTCCGGTGACGAACATGGTCAGTTGGCCGGATTTCTTCGTTCAGTGGGAATCTTCGGGGTACGTCGTTCGTCTTTCTGTAAGGGAATTGGGGGCGGAATCGGCCACAGGCGCCGCATGCCGCGTCCAGGCGGCGTAAAACAGCGCAAGCCGGGCAGCCACTGGGGAGCGGTGTCTCGTGACACCGGTGCAAGGTGTCTGCTGGGCGGTGGGGAGTGACGAGTTGATGGGCACGGCAGAGCGGAGCGAGGCGCCCGAGATCGGTGTCGCGGCGCCCGTGACGGAGCGGCGGGCCGTTCAGGCACCGGATCGCGACATTCCGGGGAGCGGACGCGAGGACACGGACGGGCATTCGACGTCGGCGCGCGAGCGCGCTCGCTCGGACGTGCGGATCGCCGCGGCTCAGGAGCAGGAAGAGCAGGCGTACTACCGCCCGTTGTGGATCGAGGAACCCGCGCGCAGACGGCGACTGCCCGATCCGGTGCGTACGGCGGCGGTGCGCGCGGTACTGCTCATCAGCGTGACGCTGATCCAGGCGATGGTGGCCTTCCTGTCCACGCTGGCCGGATCCTGGCTGGCTTTCCCCATGGTGCTGAGCAGCGTGGCGAGCACGATCGTCGCCACCTGGGGCGCGCTCGACGTGTGGGTGACCCGACAGGTGTGGAACCAGCGCAACGGTGTGGTGTCGGCCCCGAACAGCACCGCACGGGCCCTGCGGCGCGAGCGGCGCAAGGCCCGACGCCAGGCCCGCACGGCTGCACGGGCGCAGGAGCGAATACGCCGCAGGGGCGGGGCGGGGCAGTTGTCGCACTCGTAGGCCCGCTCGCCCGTAGGCGCGCCCGCCCGTAGTTCGGGCGTCACAGAGGCGCCGGCTCCACCGGGCCTGCGCTGCGGGCGAGTTCGCGACGCGCCCGCATGAACAGGCGGGGGCGGTCGACGGAGAGGACGGCGGTCGTGCGGCCCCCGCGTTCGTACAGGGCGAGGAGGCCACCCTCGGCGGGCGCACCGTCCACGAGCGTGCCCTCGGCGATGCGGACGGTGTCGGTGGCGTGGCGCCGGCCCGCGAACTGGATCCGCGCACCGTACTGGTCGGACCAGAAGTAGGGCGTCGACCGCACGGTCTCGACGGTTCGCGCGGCGAGCAGGTTGCGTACGGCGACGCGGGGCTGCTCGGTCGCGGAGGTCCAGTGCTCGGCGCGGGAACCGGCGACGCGGGCGACATCGCCCACGGCGACCACTTGCGGCAGTCCGGTCACGCAGCCGTCGTCGCACAGCACGCCGTCGTGCAGGGCGAGCGTCGAACCGGCGAGCCAGCCGGTGTTGGGGGTGGCGCCGATGCCGACGATCACGACATCGGCGGGAAGGGTCCGGCCGTCGGCAAGCTCCACGCCGCTCACGGCGCGGCGGCCGTCGGTCCCGGCGACGCTCCTTCCCCGCAGCCCGGCGACGCCGGTGCCGGTGACGAGGTCGGTGCCGCTTCGGCGGTGCAGTGCGGCGCACACGGCGGCCATGTCGGAGCCGAGTTGGGGCACGAGCGGCAGTGCAGCGGCCTCGACGACGGTCACCTCGTGGCCGAGGGCGGCGCACGAGGACGCGGTCTCGGCGCCGATGAAGCCGCCGCCGATGACGACGACTCGGCATGTGCCTCGCGTGAGTTCCGCGCGCAGGGCTCGGGCGTCGTCGAGGGTGCGCAGTGTGTGTACTCCGACGAGGTCGTCGCCGGGGAGGCGGCGGGCCGAGGCGCCGGTCGCGATGACCACGCCGTCCGTGGAGACGGTGCGGCCGTCGTCGAGGAGGACGGTGCGGCCACGTGCGTCGAGTCCGCGGGCACGGACGCCGAGGAGCCACTCGGCGTCGAGTTCGGCGCTCTCTTCCGCGTCGGTGAGGGCGAGCCGGTCCTCGTCGGCCCGGCCGGTGAGGAAGTCCTTGGACAACGGCGGGCGGTCGTAGGGGCGGTGGGGTTCGTCGCCGACGATCACCAGCCGCCCGTCGAAGCCCTGGGCCCGCAGTTCGCGGGCCGCGTACAGCCCGGAGAGAGAGGCTCCGACGACGGTGACGGTCCTCATGGGCACTCCCCTGTGTCCCCGGCCGCAGTACGGGCCTCACGGACTCCGGCTCCCGGGACTCCGGCTCCTGGAACCTCGGACCCGTGGAAGCCGGCCCCTCGGGCCCAGGTCGTACCGGCCTCGGCCTGGTCGGCCCCGGTCTCGTTCGTCATGCGGCGGTGTCCTCCTCCGCGGCCAGGTGGACGTGGATGATGCCGTCGTCGACGGTGACGCGGTGGGTGCGGACGGGGCGGCGTGCGGGCAGACACGTCGGCTGTCCCGTGCGGAGATCGAATGATGCGGCGTGCAGCGGGCATTCGACCAGACAGCCCTCCAGCCAGCCCTCCGACAGGGAGGCGTCCTGGTGGGTGCAGGTGTCGTCGATGGCGTAGAACTCGCCGTCGGCGTTGAACACGGCGACGGGCGGCGTGGTGTCGACTCTGACGGATTCGCCCTCGGGGAGGTCTTCAAGGCGGCAGACGGGAATCACGGGCCCCCCTCTCGGTCCGGGACACGATGTCCGGGACCTTTCAGGTCCAGGCTGTCCGAACCCTTTGCGGTTGCGGACGCTTCGGTAACATGATGTTTCGTATGGCGCACGAGGGAGCGCTATGCGCAACAGAATCCGCGCGGGGGTCCCGCCACGTCAAGGGCTTCCCGCAGATGCGGCCCAAACCGGGCCGCAAGGTGGTGAGAGTTGAGTCATGACCCGCACGCAGAAGCATCCTGACCGCGGCGAGGAGAGTCCGGACAAGCAGCAGGGCAGGGGCACGACCAGCGCCGTCCAGTCGGTGGACCGCGCGGTGAGCGTGCTGGAGATCCTCGCGCGGCACGGCGAGGTGGGCGTGACCGAGATCGCCGAGGAGCTGGACGTCCACAAGTCGACCGCGTTCCGCCTGCTCGGCGTCCTGGAGAACCGCGGCTTGGTGGCCCAGGCCAAGGACCGCGGGAAGTACTACCTGGGCGCTGCCGTACTGCGCCTCGCGGGGGCGGCCGCAGTGCGCCTGGACATCTCGCAGGAGGGCGTGCCCGTCTGCCGCGAACTCGCGGACGAGCTGGGCGAGACGGTCAACATCGCGGTCCTGGACGACGACGCGGCCGTCAACATCATGCAGGCCCGCGGCACCGCGTCCGTCACCGCGCAGAACTGGCTGGGCAGACGCACCCCGCTGCACGCCACCTCCAGCGGAAAGGTGCTGCTCGCCCACATGCCGCCCACCCTGCGCGAGGGCCTGCTCGCCCGCTCCCTGCCACGCTTCACGGAACGCACGATCACCGGTACCTCGGTGCTGCGCAACGAACTGGAGGCCGTGATCGAGCAGGGCTACGGGGTCACCCTGGAGGAGCTGGAGCTGGGCCTCGCCGCCGTCGCGGCCCCGGTGCGCGCCCACGACGGCAAGGTCATCGCGGCGATCAGCGTCTCCGGGCCCGTGTACCGGCTGGGCGCGGACCGGCTGCCCGAGCTGGCGAAGCGGACGGTCGCCGCCGCGGCCGACCTCTCACGCCGTATGGGCTACGGCTTCTGACGGACCGCGGCAGCCCCGGAAGAAGCCGCCCCGTAACGCGCGCCGCACTTCACGGCGGAACCGCACGGAATCTCGCAAGGACCACGCAACGCACCGCGGGGCCAGGAATCTCCTGGTCCCGCGCTTCTGTGTGTCGACCGGGTTTCGTACCGCCCGTTCCTTTTGCCAAGGGTTAACTCGAACCTCTTGACGGCAGCTTGATGCCGTTCTCAATATGTCTCTCATCACGCAACCCATCGTGCACTGCGCAACAGCAGAGGAGCCCGGTCGTGCCACACGAGGTCCGTGCCGTAGTCGCCGTCAAAAAGGGCGCACCCGTCGAGGTGCAGACGATCGTGGTTCCCGATCCCGGGCCGGGCGAGGTGCTCGTCAACGTGCAGGCCTGCGGGGTCTGCCACACGGATCTGCACTACCGGGAAGGCGCGATCACCGACGACTTCCCCTTCCTGCTGGGCCATGAGGCGGCCGGCACGATCGAGGCGGTCGGCGACGGCGTCACCGACCTCGTCCCCGGCGACTACGTCGTCCTCGCCTGGCGCGCCCCCTGCGGCTCCTGTCGCTCCTGTCGCCGCGGCCGGCCCTGGTACTGCTTCGACTCCCGCAATGCCACCCAGCCGATGACGCTGCTCGACGGCACCCCGCTCAGCAACGCCCTGGGCATCGGCGCCTTCGCCGAGAAGACCCTGGTCGCGGCCGGACAGGCGGTGAAGATCGACCCCGCCGCCCGCCCGGAGGCCGCCGGCCTCATCGGCTGCGGCGTGATGGCCGGATACGGTGCCGCGGTCAACACCGGCAAGGTCGGCCGCGGAGACACGGTCGCCGTCATCGGCTGCGGCGGTGTCGGCAACGCGGCCATCGCGGGCGCCTGCCTGAACGGCGCCATGAAGGTCATCGCCGTCGACATCGACGACAAGAAGCTCGACCAGGCGGAGAGGTTCGGCGCGACCCACACCGTCAACTCCCGCGGTACGGACCCCGTCGAGGCCGTACGGGCACTCACCGACGGCTTCGGAGTGGACATCGCCATCGACGCGGTCGGCCGCCCGGAGACGTACAAGCAGGCGTTCTACATGCGCGACCACGCCGGCATCCTGGTCCAGGTCGGCGTCCCCGACCCGGAGATGAAGGTCGAGATCCCGCTGATCGACCTGTTCTCCCGCGGCGGCGCGCTCAAGTCGTCCTGGTACGGCGACTGCCTGCCGAGCCGCGACTTCCCGTTCCTCATCGACCAGTACCTCTACGGGCAGCTGGACCTCATGGCCTTCGTCAGCGAGACCATCGTCCTGGAGCAGGTCGAGGAGGCGTTCGCGAAGATGCAGCGCGGTGAAGTGCTGCGCTCGGTCGTGGTCCTGTGACCGCCCGGGGAACCGCCCGCGTCGAACGCGTGGTCACCTCGGGCACCTTCAGTCTCGACGGAGACACCTTCGACGTGGACAACAACGTCTGGCTGGTCGGCGACGACGAAGAGGTGCTGATCGTCGACGCCGCCCACGACGCCCGTACGATCCACCAGGCCGTCGGGGGCCGCCATGTCACCGCCATCGTCTGCACCCACGCGCACGACGACCACGTCGGCGCGGCCGCCGAACTCTCCGTCCTGACCGGCGCCCCCGTCCTCCTGCACCCCGACGACAACGAGCTGTGGTCCTTCACCCACCCCGCCCGCAAGCCGGACGGCGAGCTCACCGACGGCCGGATCCTCGCGGTCGCCGGGATCGAACTCCAGGTGATCCACAACCCCGGCCACACCTGGGGCAGTTGCTCGCTCCACGCCCCCTTCCTGAACGCCGTCTTCACCGGCGACACCCTCTTCCACGGCGGCCCGGGCGCCACCGGCCGCTCCTACTCGGACCGCCCCACCATCGAAGCCTCCCTGCGCAACCGCCTGCTCACCCTGCCCGGCGACACCGTCGTGCACACCGGGCACGGCCAGGACACGACGATCGCGGCCGAACGGCCCCACGTCCCCGCCGCCTAGCCATCTCGCCTCCTCGCCACCTTCGCCACCCAGGCCTCGCAAGCTCCGCAGACCCCCCGTCATCCCCGCCACCACTAGGAGGGGCATGTCCAGCACGCCCGCAACCCGCCCGCGCGGTCCCCAGGTCGTCGTCATCGGCGCCGGGATCGTCGGCTGCTCCCTCGCCGACGAGCTGACCGCCCGCGGCTGGACCGACGTCACCGTCCTCGAACAGGGACCGCTGCCCGCCCCGGGCGGCTCCACCTCGCACGCGCCGGGCCTGGTGTTCCGGACCAGCCCGTCCAAGACCCTCACGGCCTTCGCCCAGTACACGGTGGAGAAGTTCAACTCCCTGCAGGTGGACGGCGTTTCCTGCTTCAACCCGGTCGGCGGGCTGGAACTCGCGACCACCCCCGAGCGCCTCGCCGACCTGCATCGCAAGGCCGGTTACGCGGCCTCCTGGGGCGTACGCGGCGAACTCGTCAGCGCGGCCCGCTGCAAGGAACTGTGGCCGCTCATCGACGAGTCGGCCGTCCTCGGCGGCTTCCACACCCCGGACGACGGCCTGGCCCGCGCCCTGCTCGCGGCCCGCGCCCAGATGACGCGCGCCGAGAGCCGCGGCGCCCGCTTCCTGGACCGCCACACGGTCACCGGCATCGAACAGCAGGACGGGAGGGTCACCGCGGTCGTCACCGACCGGGGCACCTTCCCGGCCGACCATGTCGTCTCGGCGGCCGGTTTCTGGGGCCCGGTCATCGGCCGTATGGCCGGAATCGACGTCCCTCTCCAGCCACTCGCCCACCAGTACGCGAAGACCAAGCCACTGCCCGAACTCGCGGGCGCCACCGCCGAGGCCGAGAAGCCGATCCTCCGCTTCCAGGACCGCGACCTCTACTTCCGCGAGCACAACGACCGCATCGGCATCGGCAGCTACGCCCACCAGCCGCTGCCCGTCGACCCGTTCGCGATCCTCGGCTACGACGAGGCGCGCGCCAACGACATGGAGATGCCCTCCTCCTTCCCCTTCACCGAGGAGGACTGGGCGCCCAGCTGGCAGGACTGCCGCCTGTTGCTCCCGGCGCTGCGCGACACGGAGATCGAGGAGGGCTTCAACGGCGTCTTCTCCTTCACCCCGGACGGCATGCCCGTGCTGGGTGAATCACGCGCACTGCGCGGCTTCTGGCTGGCCGAGGCCGTCTGGGTCACCCACTCCGCGGGCGTCGCGAAGGCGGTCGCCGAATGGATGGTTGACGGGCGCGCCTCCATCGACCTGCACGAATGCGACCTCACGCGTTTTGAGGACGCGCAGCGTTCACCGTCGTACATCCGTGAACGCGGTTCACAGCAGTTCGTCGAGGTGTACGACGTCCTCCACCCGCTCCAGCCGATGGAGCAGCCGCGTCCCCTGCGGGTCAGCCCCTTCTACGCCCGCCAGCAGCAGCTCGGCGCGTTCTTCCTGGAGGGCGGCGGCTGGGAGCGGCCGCACTGGTACGAGGCGAACGCCCCGCTCGTCGACGCGCTCGGCCCGCTGCCCGAGCGCGACGCCTGGTCGGCCCGCTACTGGTCCCCGATCGCGGCCGCCGAGGCCCGGGCGACCCGCGAGAAGGTCGCGCTCTACGACATGACTCCCCTGCGCCGTCTGGAAGTCACCGGCCCCGGCGCCCTCGACTTCCTGCACCGCATGACCACCAACAACCTCCGCAAGAAGCCAGGCGCGGTCACCTACACCCTGCTCCTGGACGAGACGGGCGGCATCCGCTCCGACCTGACCGTCGCGCGTCTGGGCCCCGACCGCTTCCAGATCGGCGCCAACTCCCCCGCGGACCTCGACTGGTTGACACGGCACGCGCCCGCCGACGTGCAGATCCGGGACATCACCTCCGGCACCTGCTGCATCGGCGTCTGGGGTCCGCTCGCCCGTGACCTCGTCCAGCCGCTGACCCGCGACGACTTCTCGCACGAGGCCTTCGGCTACTTCCGCGCGAAGCAGACGTATCTCGGCCATGTCCCGGTCACCGCCATGCGGTTGAGCTATGTCGGCGAGCTGGGCTGGGAGTTGTACACCAGCGCCGACCTGGGTCTGCGGCTCTGGGACACCCTGTGGGAGGCGGGGCAGCGGCACGGCGTGGTCGCGGCCGGGCGCTCCGCCTTCAACTCCCTGCGCCTGGAGAAGGGTTACCGCGCCTGGGGCACCGACATGACCGACGAGCACGACCCGTTCGAGGCGGGCGTCGGCTTCGCGGTGCGCATGGACAAGGAGTTCGTGGGTCGCGAGGCACTCGACGCGGCCGCCGGCCCGGCCCGCCGGCTCACCCCGCTCCTCCTCGACGACCCCGCCGCCGTCGTCCTCGGCAAGGAGCCCGTGTATGTCGACGGCGCCCCGGCCGGCTACGTGACCAGCGCCTCGTACGGCTACACGCTGGGCCATTGCGTCGCCTACGCCTGGCTGCCCACGCTGCCGACCGGTACCGGCGTGCACATCGAGTACTTCGGCGAGAAGGTCCCCGCGACCGTCGCGGACGAACCGCTCTTCGACCCGAAGATGACCCGCATCCGCCGCTAGGAGGCACCCGTGTCCCCCACTTACGACGTGGTCGTGAGCTCTGCGGAGGAAATCGACCTCGGTGCCCAGGGCACGCCGCAGACCGTCGACCGGACCGTGTACGACCACGAGGTACGGCCCACGGCGGACCGCACGTCCCGCCCGACCGGCGCCACCGCTCACCCGATCGGCGTTTTCGACCCCCACCGCCTCGCCGCCGCGCCCGCCCGAGGAGTACGCACGTGACGACGACCCCCCTCTCCCCGACCCAGCTCTCCGCCAGCCTGGTCGCCACCCTTCCCGGCCGCTACTACACCGACCCGGAGATCTTCCGGCAGGAGCAGGAGCGGCTCTTCGAGTCGATGTGGTTCTGTGCGGTGCGCGGTGCCGACCTGGCGAAACCCGGCGCCTTCCGGACCGTCCGGATCGGCCGCGAGTCCGTCCTGGTCACCCGCTCGCGCACCGGTGAACTGCGCGCCTTCCTGAACATCTGCCGCCACCGCGGGGCCCGATTGTGCACGGAGGAGTCCGGCGAGGTCCGCCGCAACCTCCAGTGCCCGTACCACGCCTGGACCTACGACCTCGACGGCAAGCTGGTCGCCGCGCCCAACCTGGTCAAGATGCCCGACGTCGACCGCACCGCGTACGGCCTGGTCAAGGTCGCGCTGCGGGAGTGGCTCGGCTACGCCTGGGTGTGCCTGGCGGACGAGCCGCCCTCCTTCGAGGAGGCGGTGATGAGCGCGGCCGTGGAGCGCCTCGGCGACGCGGCGGCCATCGAGCACTACGGCACCGAGAACCTCGCACTCGGAAAACGCATCACCTATGACGTGAAGGCGAACTGGAAGCTGATCGTCGAGAACTTCATGGAGTGCTATCACTGCGCCACGATCCACCCCGAACTCACCGATGTCCTCCCGGAGTTCGCCGAGGGCTACGCCGCCCAGTACTACGTCGGGCACGGCGCCGAGTTCGGCGAGGAGATCAAGGGGTTCACGGTCGACGGCAGCGAGGGCTTCGGCAGGCTCCCGGCGGTGGCGGACGACCAGGACCGCCGCTACTACGCGATCACGGTGAAACCGACGGTCTTCATCAATCTGGTCCCCGACCATGTCATCCTGCACCGCATGTTCCCGCTCGCGGAGGACCGCACGGTGGTCGAGTGCGACTGGCTGTACGCGCCGGAGGTCGTCCGGTCCGGCGCCGACGTGTCCAAGTCGGTCGAGCTCTTCCACCGGGTCAACGCACAGGACTTCGAAGCCTGCGAGCGGACCCAGCCCGCCATGGCCTCGCGCGCGTACCGGAACGGTGGTGTGCTGGTGCCCACCGAGCACCACATCGGGATCTTCCACGAATGGCTGATCCAGCGGCTGGGAGGCCACGGTGCCTGAACGAAACGATTCGCCGGGAGGCCCCCGTGGCTGAGACCACCGACAGACCCGCCCTCGCCGTCCCCACCCTCTACATCGACGGCAGCTGGAAGAACGCGCTCGACGGGCGCACCCGTGAGATCCACTGTCCCGCCGACGGCTCGCTGGTCGCCGTCGTCGACGAGGCGGGCGGCAAGGACACCGTCGAGGCGATCGCCGCGGCACGCCGTGCCTTCGACGAGGGCCCCTGGCCTACGACGCCGGCAGCCGAGCGCGGTGACCTGTTGCTGCGCGTCGCCGACCTCCTCGTACGCGACAAGGACGAGCTCGCCCGCGCCGAGTCCCTCGACACCGGCAAACGCCTGGTCGAAAGCGCGTACGACATCGATGACATCGAGAACTGCTTCCGCTACTTCGGGCGGCAGGCCGCCACCGAGCCGGGCCGGATCATCGAGACGGGTTCCGCCGCCGCGGACAGCCGGGTCGTGTACGAACCCGTCGGCGTCTGCGCGCTGATCACTCCCTGGAACTACCCCCTTCTCCAGACGGCCTGGAAGGTCGCCCCTGCGCTCGCGGCGGGCAACACCTTCGTCCTCAAGCCGAGCGAGCTGACCCCGCATACGGCGATCCATCTGATGCGACTCCTCGAGGAGGCCGGACTTCCAGCGGGCGTGGCCAACCTGATCCTGGGGGCGGGACCGGAAGCCGGTGCTCCGCTCGCCGACCATCCGGACGTCGACCTCGTCTCCTTCACCGGCGGACTGCAGACCGGGCGCGGGCTGATGGCCGCCGCGGCCGGCACGGTGAAGAAGGTCGCGCTCGAACTCGGCGGCAAGAACCCCAACATCGTCTTCGCCGACGCCGACTTCGAGACGGCCGTCGACATGGCGCTGACCGCCGTGTTCCTGCACTCCGGGCAGGTCTGCTCGGCAGGGGCCCGGCTCCTGGTCGAGGACTCGCTGCACGACCGGTTCGTCGACGAGGTGGTACGCCGGGCCTCGGAGATCCGGCTCGGCGGCCCGTTCGACGAGCGGGCGCAGACCGGCCCGCTGATCTCGGCCGCGCACCGCGCCAAGGTCGAGGCGTATGTCGAGAGTGGCATCGCCGAGGGCGCGGTACTGCGCTGCGGCGGCAAGCGCCCCGAGGGACTCGACGAGGGCTTCTACTTTCTGCCGACCGTCCTTGACGACTGCTCGCCCGAGATGACCGTCGTCCAGGACGAGTCCTTCGGGCCGGTGCTGACCGTCGAGCGCTTCACCGACGAGGCCGAGGCCGTACGACTGGCCAATGGCACCATCTACGGCCTCGCGGGCGCCGTCTGGACCACCGACGAGGCCAAGGCCCAGCGGGTCGCGGCCCGGCTGCGGCTCGGCACGGTGTGGATCAACGACTACCACCCCTACGTGCCGCAGGCCGAGTGGGGCGGGTTCAAGCAGTCCGGCTTCGGCCGCGAGCTCGGGCCCTCGGGTCTCGCCGAGTACCGCGAGACCAAGCACATCTGGCGCAACACCGACCCCTCCCCGCAGGGCTGGTTCGCGTAGCCGCGCCGTCCTGGCCCGCCTCCCCCTTGAACACGTCCCCTTCGAACGCGTCCCCTTGATCCCGGCACCCGCACGAGCCGCTCCCTCACCCCTCCTCCAGGCCCACCAGGAGTCCGCTCATGACGAAAACCGAACAACCACCATCCGGTTCCGGCCAACACGGTCATGACGACACCGAGCTCGCCGAGTTCGGCTACAAACCCGAACTCAAGCGCACCCTCGGCAACTTCCACACCTTCGCCGCCGGCATCAGCTACATCTCCATCCTCACCGGCACCTTCCAGCTCTTCTACTTCGGCTACGGCAGCGGCGGCCCCGCCTACTGGTGGTCATGGCCGATGGTCTTCGTCGGCCAGTTCATGGTCGCGCTGTGCTTCGCGGAGCTGGCCGCCCGCTATCCCGTCGCGGGCTCCGTCTACAACTGGTCGAAGAAGATCGGCAATCCGCACCTCGGCTGGCTGGCCGGCTGGATGATGCTGATCGCGTCCATCGTGTCGATCTCCGCGGTGGCCCTCGCCTATCAACTGACGCTTCCTCAGATCTCCTCCGTCTTCCAGTTCGTGGGCGACGGCACCGGCAAGTACGACGTGGCGACGAACGCGGTGGTCCTGGCCACGGTCCTCATTCTGTTCACGACCCTGGTGAACGCCTTCGGTGTGAAGCTGATGGCCACCATCAACAGCGCCGGCGTCCTCATCGAACTGGTCGCCACCGTCGTCCTCATCGTGCTGTTCGCCGTCCACATCACACGAGGCCCCCAGGTGGTCACCGACACCCAGGGCACCGGAGCCGGGCACTCCGCGGGCTACCTGGGCGCGTTCATGGTGGCCTCGCTGGCATCCGCGTACGTCATGTACGGCTTCGACACGGCCGCCTCGCTCGGCGAGGAGTCCCTCGACCCCTCGCGCAACGCGCCGCGCGCCATCATCCGCGCCATCGTCGCCTCGTTCATCCTGGGCGGCCTGGTGCTGCTGTTCGCGCTGATGAGCGTCTCCAGCCTCAAGGGCGAGAAGCTGTCCACGGACGGCCTGCAGTACATCGTGCTCGACGTGCTCGGCCCGACGGCCGGCAAGGCCATGCTGTGGTGCGTGCTGATCGCGGTCACCGTCTGCGCGCTGGCCGTGCACACGGCGGCGATCCGGCTGGCCTTCGCGATGTCCCGGGACAACAACCTGCCCGCCTCCTCGCTGCTGGCCAAGGTCAGCCCGCGCTTCCAGACGCCGGTGCTGCCCGCGGTGATCATCGGCATACTGGCCGTGGCGATCCTCGTGGTCAACATCCGCCAGCCGCAGATCTTCACCGTCGTCACCAGCATCGGCATCATCATGATCTACCTCGCCTACCTCGGCGTGACCGGACCGATGCTGGTGGCCCGGCTGCGCGGCAGGTGGCAGCCCGCCGGGGACGGGAAGTTCTCGCTCGGCCGCTGGGGCCTGCTCGTCAACATCATCGCCGTGGTCTGGGGCGCGGCCATGACGCTGAACCTGATCTGGCCACGGGCCGAGGTCTACAACGCCGCCGCCCCCTTCCACTGGTACCTGAAGTGGGGCGCGGTCCTGTTCGTCGCGGTGATCGCCGGCGGCGGCTTCGCCTACTACTGGTTCATCCAGCGCCACAAGACCGGCGTACTCGCCGAGCACCGGCTCCACGACCCCGCCGCCGCCACTCCCCTCGCCGCCCCCGCCGCCGACTGAGGACCGGCGAAAGACCGACTGACGCGTCACTCAAGGAGGTCAACTTCCCATGAGCATCGATGAGTTCGACTATGTCGTGGTCGGCGGCGGCACCGCGGGGAACGTGGTCGCGGCCCGGCTCAGCGAGGACCCCGCCGTCACGGTGTGCGTCCTGGAGGCGGGACCAAGCGACGTCGGCGACGACGACGTGATGAAGCTGGAGCGCTGGATGGGCCTGCTGGAGTCCGGCTACGACTGGGACTACCCGGTCGAACCGCAGTCCAGCGGCAACAGCTTCATGCGGCACGCCCGCGCCAGGGTGCTCGGCGGCTGCTCCTCGCACAACTCCTGTATCGCCTTCTGGGCACCCGCCCAGGACCTGGACGACTGGGCGGCAGCGGGCTGTACGGGCTGGAGTGCGGCCGAACTCTTCCCGCTCTACCGCCGGTTGGAGTCGAACGACGCTCCCGGCGACCACCACGGCCGCACGGGCCCGGTGAAGCTGCGCACGCTGAAGGGCGAAGACCCGTGCGGCACCGCCCTGTTGGAGGCGTGCGCACAGGCCGGCATCCCGACGACGGCCTTCAACTCCGGTACGACCGTGGTGCGCGGCGCCAACTGGTTCCAGATCAACTCCGACGAGAACAACATCCGGCAGTCCTCGTCGGTCGCCTATCTCCACCCGATCATCGGCAAGCGCCCCAACCTGGAGGTGCGCACCGGGGTGCGGGCCAAGAAGCTGGTCCTCGAAGGCCGACGCTGCGTGGGCGCCGAGTACCTGGACCCGGACCTGATCCACACCCGGACCGTGCGCGCCCGGCGCGAGGTGATCGTGTCGTGCGGCTCCATCGACACCCCCAAGCTGCTCATGCTGTCGGGCATCGGGCCCGCGGAGCATCTGCGTGAGGTCGGGGTCGACGTGGTGGTGGACTCGGCGGGCGTCGGCGAGAACCTCCAGGACCACCCCGAGGGCGTCATCATGTGGGACGCCAAGCAGCCGATGACCACCACGTCCAGCCAGTGGTGGGAGGCGGGCATCTTCTACGACACCGAACCGGGCCTGGACCGGCCCGACCTGATGTTCCACTACGGCTCGGTGCCCTTCGACATGAACACGGCGCGCTGGGGCTACCCGACATCCGAGAACGCCTTCTGCCTCACCCCGAACGTGACCCGCGCCAGGTCACGGGGCACGGTACGGCTGCGCACCCTCGACTACCGGGACAAGCCCAGGGTCGATCCGCGCTACTTCACGCACGAGCACGACGTGCGTGTGATGACGTACGGCCTGAAGCTGGCCCGCCGTATCGCCGAGCAGCCCGCGCTGAGCGGCTGGGCGGGCGCCGAGCTGGCGCCCGGACCTGACGTGCGGACCGACGACGAGCTGCTCGACTACATCCACAAGACCCACAACACCGTCTACCACCCGTCCTGCACCGTGAAGATGGGCGCGGACGACGACGCCTCGGCCCCGCTCGACGCGCGGCTGCGGGTCAAGGGGGTCGAGGGCCTGCGGGTCGCGGACGGCTCGGTGATGCCGGACCTCATCTCCGTCAACCCGTGCATCACGACGATGATGATCGGCGAGAAGTGCGCGGACATGCTGAAGGAGGACAGCTGATCAACTCGTCGTGGGCGCCGGGCGCTTGAACATCCGAGTCGCCGTGATCTCGCTGTGCACCGACTCGTCCTCCCCGGCCGGGGCCTGCTGAGGCAGTCCCGGCCGGAGGTGCTCCTCCACGCTGATGTACTTCAGCCCGGCGCGCAGGTCGGCGTCGTTGCGCAGCCGGATGACGAGGGGGAACTCGGCCAGCGCCGTCGTGTCGAACAGACCGGTGGTGTAGAGGAGTTGGACGCCCAGCGCGTCGGAGACGGCCCGCTGCAGCTCCAGCAGGTACGTCGCGTTGGCGCGCCCGATGGGGTTGTCCAGGAACAGCGTGCCCGCATGCCGGTGCTTGTCGCTTCTGCCGCGGTCGTTGGAGCGCAGCGCGGCCATCGTGCAGTACAGGGCGATGGCCGCGGTGAGCAGCTGGCCGCCCGAGAACACGTCGCCCATCTGCCCGACAGGGACGCGCTCGGCGCGCAGCACGGCGTCCGGCTTGAGGATCTCCACGGCGACGCCCTTGGGCTCCAGCGCCGCGGCGACGCCCCGCAGGAGCAGCGTCATGCCGTCCCGCCGCAGGTCGGAGTTCTTCTTCACCGCCGCGCGGGTCGCCTCGTCGACGACCTCGCCGAGCCGCTCGGCCAGGGTGGCCTGGTCGGGCTCCTCGAAGCGGATGCGCAGGAACTCCTGCCCGGACCATTCGCCGAGCCCTTCCGGCAGCCGGGACAACCGCTGCGCGGAGCGCAGGGTCGCGAGGGAGGACTCCACGAGGCCGCGCAGCCGGTCCACGATCGAGTCGCGGTTGCGCTCCAGCTGCGCCAACTCGTCGGTGAGGACGCGCAGTCGGGGTGCGAAGGCATCCGCCCACTTCTGCGCGTGCTCGGGCAGCGCGGAGGCGGGCAGCTCGCGGATCTGCTGGCGGGCGGGGGTGCGGACCTGCTCGTATCGGGTGGAGTTGGCGTGCCGTACGAGAATGTCGCTCGCCTCGCGTACGGCGGCCTCGGCGGCGGAGAGGTCGGCGGCGCAGCCGCGCAGCGATCTGCGGGTCTCCGCAGCGGCCCGGCGGGCCTCTTCCAGGTCCCCGGGGTAGGGCTCGGGCTCTTCCTGCTCGTCGTCGCCGTGCTCGCGCAGCAGGTCCCTGAGCAGGGCGGCCGTCTCGTCGAACCCTCCGGCGCCGTCCTCGGCGGCGCGATGGGCGTCGAGCAGTTCGGCGTGTGCCTCGCGTGCCTGGGCCAACGCCTCGGTGCGGGAGGCGAGTTCACCGGTGGCGGTGCGCAGCAGGATCTGCGCGTGCTCGCCGTCGCGCGGGATCAGCTCCTCCGGCAGTTCGGTGTGCGCCTCGCCCTCCTGCGGTGCGTGCCGCTCGGCCTCGCCGCGCAGCCGTCCGAGCTGCTCGCTCGCGGTCGACATACGCGTCTCCAGGAGCTGGACCAGCTCCTCGGCGCGGGCGGCCGCGGCCTGCCGGGACGGCCCGTCGGATCCGTCCGTCGACTCCAGTAGCTGCGCGGCGCGCGTGCGCACCTTGTTGCTGAGCCGGTCCAGGTCCGCGAGCGCGCCGCTCTCGTCACTCTCGGCCCGCGCCTGCTCGGCCCGCAGGTCGGCGCCGACGCCGACCTTCTCGTACAGCTGCGAGGCGGCCCGGTAGGCCTCCCGCAGAGCGGGCAACGACGATTTCGCGGCTGCCTGCTCGTCGTCCGGTACGTCGTCGGGGGCGCCCGCGATCTCGGCGCGCTCGGCGCGCAGCGCGCGGGCCGTGCGGCGGGCGTCGTCGGCGGCCCGCTGGATGGCGCGGCGGTCCTCGTCGGCGGCGCGGGCGCGCTCCAGGCAGACCTGGGCGCGGGCCTCCGACTCGGCCGCCTCGTCGGCGAGTTCGCGGAGTTTGACCTGCCAGCCCGCCCGTTCCCGCAGCCGGAAGGCGAGTCCGGCGAGGGCGTCGGCGGCACGCCGGGCGCGCTGGGCTGCCTCCTGCCGCTCGTCGCGCACGAGGGCCGCCTCGGCCGCGGCCTCGTCGGCCTCGGATCGCAGGGTGCGCGCCTCGGACAGCTCGGCCTCGCTCTCCTCGGCGAACGCGCGCGCCTCCTGGGCTGCTGCGGCCAGCTCGACGAGCCGGCCGGCCGGGCAGCCGGTGCGCCAGGACGCGAGCCGGGCCGCCAGTTCCCGGTCCTTTCCGAGCCGGGCCGCGAGCACCCGGATCTCCTCGTCCCGCTCGGCCGCCCGGGCGCGCAGCGCCTGCCGCTCCTCGTCGGCGGCGTGCTCGTCGTGCATGGCCGGGTTCGGCGGTACGAGGAAGACGCTGCTGTCGGCCGCGTCGGGGGCCGGAGTGGGGGCGAGCAGCGCGGCGGCCGTGCCGACCGCGACGGCCGAGCGGGGCAGCAGGGCGGCGTCGCCGAGTGCCTCCCTGGCCCGGGCGTGCGTGTCCGGGTCGGTGATGATCACACCGTCGACCAGCTCGGGCCGCGCGGCCAGTACCCGTGCGTGATCGGCGGGGTCGACGGCCTGCGCGAGGTAGCGCCAGCCGGGCAGTGCGGGGATGCCGTGCTCGCCGAGGTACTCGACGGTGGCGAGCACGTCGGGGCCCGGCGGCAGCAGCCCGCCGTCACCGAGCGCGCCGAGGATCCGGGCGTCGTCGGCCGCGGCGGTCCGCAGGTCGAAGAGCTGGCGTTCGGCGGAGGCGACCCCGTCGTCGAGCAGTTCCCGAAGCTCGTCGGCGTAGCGGTCCAACTCCTCGGGGGCGAGGGGACCTTCGGCGGTGGGGCGCGCACCGCGGGCCTTTCCGGTGTCCGGCTCGGTGGAGGTGCGGTCCGTGTCGCCGGCGTCCTCGTCGTGTGCCCCGCCCGCCCGGGGCACCGGCACCGCGCCGCGCCCCGCGCCGACGGGGCCCGGCAGGCTCAGCAGCTCCGCGAGGCGTTCTTCCGCGGCCAGCCCCTCGGCTGTGCGCCGCTCCACGTCGTAGGCGCGCTCCGCCGCGGTCGCGGCGTCGGACGCGCGGGCCGCCGTGAGTTCGGCACGGGACTCGGCGGACGCGGCCTCGCGGGCGTGCTCGCCGGCGCGCCTCGATGCCTCGCGCGCGGTGTCCCAGCCGGCGACGGCGGTCTTCTCGGCGTCGCTCGCGGCGAGCGCGGCCCGGGCCGGGTCGGCGTCCGGGGCGCTGTCGTCGAGCCAGCCCGCGCGCACGGCCTCGGCGGTCTCCTGCTCTACCTCGCTCAGGCGCTGGCGCAGGTGTCCGACCTCGCTGCGGGCGCGCTGCGCCGCGGTGGCGGCGGCGGTGGCGTCCCGGTGGGCGGCCTCGCCGACCTCCTGGAGCCCGGCGGAGCGCTCCTCCTCCTCGTTGGCGAGCGCCTCGGCGCCGTCGGCGGCGCGGTGCAGGGCGCGGACCAGGTCGACGGCGGCTCTGGCGCGGGCGGCGAGCGCGGGCGCGGCGTCCCGCTCGGCCTCGAGGATCGCGGCGGCCACCCGCGCGGAGCGGTCGGCGGCGGCCCGGTGGCGCAGCACGGCTTCGGCGGCCTGCCAGGCGGAGTGCAGCGTGCGCGCGTCGGCCAGTTCCCGCTTCTGCGCGGCGGCGGACTTCTCGGCTCCGGCCAGCGCCAACGAGGCGTGCCGGAAGGCGAGTTCGGCGGCGATGAGGGCGCTGCGCCCGCGGGAGCCCTCGGCGTGCGTGACGGCGTACGCGGCGGCCGTGACCCGCTGTGCCAGGTCTCCGGCGCGGAGGCGCTCCTGGACGCCGCGCGCGGACAGGCGCCGTGCCAGGGTCCGGGTGCGCCGCTCGGCGGCCGTGTGGACGTCCCGCGCGCGGCCCCGGGCCTCGGCGGCCTCGACGATCCTGCCGAGCAGGTCCACGGAGCCGGCCGTGAAGTCGCGTTCGGCGATCAGCTCGGCGCGTCGGCCCAGTTTGTTGCCGAAGCCTCCGACCAGGTCGGCGAGGCCGTCGGTGTCCCGGGTGTCGGTGACGGCGCGCAGCAGCAGGTCGGTGAAGTCGGAGTCCTTCTTGACCGCGAAGAGGCCGGCGGCCTCGCCCTCGTCGGCGTTCATCTCCCGCTGGTAGCGGAAGAGTTCGGGGTCCAGGCCCAGGTCGCCGAGGTGCTCGATCCAGCGGTCGTGGATCTCCTCCCAGTGCACTTCGAGGTGCGGGTACGCCTTGCCCGCCTCGGTGATCGCGTCCCGGAAGCCCTTCATAGTGCGCCGCCGCCCCTGGGCGCCGGACGCGCCCTCCACGGACGGCCGGACGGCGGTGGACTCGGCGACCGGGAGGTTGTCCAGGCTGAGGCCGGGGCCGGGCCGGAAGGAGTACCAGGCCTCGGCGAACTTGCGCGGGTCGTTGGAGACCTGCCGCCCGCGCCACTCGCTCACCTTGCCGACGACGACGCACTCACCGGTCAGCGTGTGCTGCCACTCCAGCGCGACATGCCCGCAGTCGTCGGCGAGCAGGAACTTGCGCAGCACTCCGGAGCTGGCGCCGCCGAGGGTGTTGCGGTGGCCCGGCAGCATCACCGAGAAGATCAGCTTGAGCAGGACCGACTTGCCGCCGCCGTTCTCCAGGAAGAGCACGCCCGCGGGCGCGGGCCGGCGGGGCGGCCCGACGGGCTCGTCCGCGAAGAACTCCGCCTGGGTGGGCGCGGGGTCGGGCACGGGCTCGCCGACACCCCGCAGGTCCAGCACGGTGTCGGCATAGCGCGCACCGGCCGGTCCGATGGAGTAGAGGCGAACCCGGGACAGCTCGTACATGGGCGGACTCTCGTAGTCGTGAAGGCAGTTCGGGAGGTCAGGAGTGGAACGGGAGCCCGGCGTCGGCCACCAGCTCCAGGTCCTCGGTGTCCTGGGCCGGCAGCAGCGTCGCCGTGCCGTCGGTGACCGGGACGATGCCCAGCTCCAGCAGCTCGGCGAGGGCGGCACTGCCCGCCATGTCGCGCACCTGGAGCTGGTAGCGGGCGGTGGTCCGGTACGTTCCCCCGGCGTCGTCGCCGGTGCGTTGCAGGAACCCGGAATCGGTGAGGAACGCGAGGGCCTTGCCGACGATGCCGGTCGTCGAACCGGCGAGTCTGCGCGCGTCCTTGGTGGCGCCGGCGGAGCTTCTGCGGGCCCAGATCCGCCAGGCGGCCTCCAGGCCGGGCGCGTCCGTCGCCGGGTCGGTGTTCTCCCCCGTCTCCTCGGCCCGCTCCTCCAGCCTGCGGCAGGCCTGGCGGACGAACGCGTCGACGCCGTTGACCGAGACGCGCCCGATGTACCCGTCGTCGGCGAGGTCCTCGGGGCGGGGGAACGCCATCGCGGCGACGGCGAGGTGGGCGAGGCCGTGCAGGAAACGGTCGGTGCCGTCGGCCGACGTACGACGTGCGTAGTCGCCCATGCGGACGGCGAACACGGAGTCCTCGGCGGCGGTCACGGCCATCCCCGCACGCGGGGACACCTCCAGGACGACCAGGCCGAGACCGGCGGCCACGGCGTCCGCGAGCCGCGCGAAGGGCGCGTCCTCGCGGTAGCGGCGCAGCAGTTCGGCGTACTCCTGGTCGCGCGCGGGCTGCAGCTTGGGCTGCAGCCCGAAGGCGACGAGCCGCGCCGCGTCGGCGGCGTCGGCGGGGGTGACGGCGGCACTGGGCGCCAGTGCGGCGGCGGCCTCCGGCTCGCTCCACTCGACGGGCTCGGTCACGGCTGCTGCTCCTTGTTCTGAGACGACCCGTAGTTCGCCTGCGCCTTGAGCGGAGAGTTCACGCCGCCTCCGTCCGGTCCGCCGCCATGCCGGCAGCGTCCAGCAGGGCCATGCCGACGACGAGGTCGGCGCCGCCGAACTCGGGGTCGTCGAGTTCGGTGCCGTCGTCGACGGCGAACAGCAGCTTCTCCTCGCCCTGCCGGTAGGCGGTGCCGACCGGGGGGCTGGCCGCGTGGACGGCCAGCAGGGCGACGAGGTACGGCAGTTCGGGGTCACGGCGGCGTGCCTCGGCGAGCAGCCCGGACAGCCGACGGGGTGCGTCTGCGGGCAGGTCGAGCAGCTCCAGAGCGCTCGCCAGCTGCTCCTCGCTGAACCGGCTGTCGTCGGGCGTGGCGATCAGGTCGGGCTCGGGCATCTCGGCGCCGAGGTGCTCCCGTTCGGTGGGCGGCGTCAGCAGTATGTCGACGAGGTCCCCCACGCGGACGGAGACGGGCGTGCGCAGGCCCGTACCACGCGCGAAGAAGGCGTCGGTCACGCGCAACGCCTGCTCCACGGGCAGCGGCAGCAGCGGCGCGACGAGGTGCCCGTAGAGGTCTATCCCCGAGGTGGTCATGGGCGTGGCGAAGGCCTGCCGGTCCTGCTCGGCGCGGAACAGCGGTCCGGCCTCCAGGAGCCGGGACTGCAGCTGGGTGTGCCGGCGGATGCAGTCCTTGACGATGTCGACCAGTTCGGCGGCGCGGCGCTTCTGCTCGGAGTCCTCGGACTCGTCGCGGGCCTTGCGGATGTTGGTGAGGATCGCGTTCTCGTGGCGGTAGCGGTCGGCGACGTGGTCGAGGGCCTCGGCGATCATGTCGGGTACGGCCTGCAGCCAGTCCACCGCGCGGACGTTGCGCCGGGTCGCGTCAAGCGCCCGCCGCAGCGTCTCCGAGTACTGCACGGTCCGGTACCGGGCCTGCTCGGCGGCGAGCTGGGCGTCGGCGAGCCGGCCGCGGCTGATCAGCACCTCGAGCTTGACCTCGGCGGCGATCTGCGCGCTGGTGACGTCGGTGTCGAGGGCGCCGACGAGGACGTTGACCGCTTCGTCGGTCGTCCGGAGGTAGACGGTTCCGCCGTATCCCGGGACCTCCTCGATCAGCTTGAAGTCGTAGTCGCGGCGTACGTAGGAGCCGTCGGGCGCGAATGTGCCGTACACGGCGCGGAAGCCGCGGTCGACGCTGCCGACGTTGATCAGGTTCTCCAGGACCCAGCGGGCCACGCGCTCGTGCTCGGCGACGGGCCGCTGCGGGGCCTGGGCGGCGATGCGCGGGATGAGCCTGGCCACTATCTGGTCGTGGTCGGCGCCCGTGTCGAAGTCCATGTTCAGGGTGACGAGGTCGATGGCGGCGAGGGCGACCTCCGCCATGCCGTACACCGAGTACTCACCCGCGAGGTTCGCCTTGCGTGCGTCGAGGTCGTGCAGCGGCGCGGTGCAGGCGAGCGCGCGCAGCCGCCGCGCCAGGCCCTCGTCGGCGGCCGGGCCCGGGGCAGGGCGCGGCCCCGCGCTGAGCTGGGGCGGAACGCTGTCCGTCGATGCAGGCGAAGTCACGGTGCACAGACTAGGTCCTCGGTCTGACAACGGTCGAAACGACGCAGATGCGACCGCCGTCCCGGCGGGTGCACGCCCCGCAGCCCGGCCGGATCACCCCACTCGTCGCCCGTACACCTCGACGAGTCCCTTGAGCGAGTCCTGGAGATACTCCGCGAGCAGACGCTCGGCACCGTCCCGATCGCCCGCCTGGAGTGTCCGGAGGATCTCCCGGTTGCGTGCGAGGTACGGCTCGTGCAGCCGGCGTGGATCGTCCACCACGTGGAAGGCGAGCCGCAGTTCGGCGAAAACGCTGCGCATCAGTTCGTCGGTGCGGGCGCTGCCGGCGAGCGCGACCAGCTCCCCGTGGAAGTGGATGTTGGCGGTGGAGACGCCTTTCCAGTCATCTTCGCGGGCCGCGCGCTGCCCGTCGTCGACCGCCTCGGCGAGCCCGTCGACGGCGTACGGCGGCCGGCCGAGACTCCGTACGACCGCGCACTCGACGAGACCGCGGGTGCGGTAGATGTCCTCTACGTCCTCGACGGTCAGCACCCGGACGAAGACACCCCGGTTGAGCTCGTGGATCAGCAGCCGCTCGTGTGTGAGCAGCCGGAAGGCCTCGCGCAGCGTGTTGCGCGAGACGCCGAGCGCGCCGCCGATGCTGTCCTCGGACAGCCGGGTCCCGGGCGGGAAGAACCCGTCGGCGATCCGGCTCCTGAGGATGTCCGAGACCCGCTCGGCGGTGCTGGTGCGGCCCAGCAGGGCGCGATCGTCGGCCAGTCCCGTCAGCTCTGCCATGCCCGGAATTCAATCGCAGAAATAAGAACGAAACAACATAGGTATTGAGGGATCGTTCAACGATCCTCTACCTTGTCGGTCAGGCGCCGACGGCACAGCCCCGGCGCCCCCGCTTCCGCACGGCACGGCTCATCCCTCAAGCACCCTCCGTCCCTCATTGCGAGGTGCCCATGAGCACGACCCCTCCCTCCCAGGCCCTGACCGCCGATCCCGCTCCCGGTACGGGCGAACCCCACACCCCCGACGGCGCGTTCGGCTGGCTGCGCGCCCTGAGCCCGCGAGGCCGACGCGCCTTCGGCGGTGCGTTCGGCGGCTACGCCCTCGACTCGTACGACTACTTCACCCTGCCGCTGAGCATGGTCGCGCTCGCGGCGTACTTCGGCCTGGACAGCGGCCAGACCGGCCTGTTCACCACCGTCACGCTGGTCGTCTCGGCGGTCGGCGGCGCCGTCGCGGGTGTGGTCGCGGACCGGATCGGACGCGTCAAGGCGCTGATGATCACTGTGGCCACGTACGCGGTGTTCACCGTGGCCTGCGGCTTCGCGCCCAACTACGAGACCCTGCTGGTCTTCCGCGCCCTTCAGGGCCTCGGCTTCGGCGGCGAGTGGGCGGTCGGCGCGGTCCTGGTCGCCGAGTACACCGGCGCGAAGCACCGGGGCCGCACGCTCGGCGCGATCCAGAGCGCCTGGGCCGTCGGCTGGGCGCTGGCCGTGATCGTCTACACCCTGGTCTTCCAGTACCTCGACGACGGCCTCGCCTGGCGCGTCATGTTCTGGACCGGCGCGCTGCCCGCGCTGCTCGTCGTCTGGGTGCGGCGCCGGGTGCACGACGCACCGGAGGCGGCCGCCGAACGCGCCAAGAGCGGCCACAAGGGCTCGTTCGCGGCGATCTTCAAGCCCGCCACGGCCGACTCCCCGGGCCTCCTGCGCACCACGTTCTTCGCCGTTCTGCTGTCCACCGGCGTACAGGGCGGCTACTACACGCTGGCCACCTGGGTGCCGACGTACCTCAAGACGGACCGCGGTCTGTCCGTCGTCGGCACCGGCGCCTATCTCACGTTCCTGATCTCCGGAGCCTTCATCGGGTACCTCACCGGCGGCTATCTGACCGACCGGCTGGGCCGCAAGCGCAACATCCTGCTCTTCGCCGTCCTCTCCGCGGCCGGCATCCTCGTGTACGCCAACATCCCCAGCGGCGCCAACACGCTGCTCCTGGTACTCGGTTTCCCGCTGGGCTTCTGCATGTCGGCGATCTTCAGCGGCTTCGGCTCGTTCCTGAGCGAGCTGTATCCGACGGCGGTGCGCGGCACCGGCCAGGGCTTCACCTACAACACGGGCCGGGCCGTGGGGGCCGCCTTCCCCACGACGGTCGGCTTCCTCGCCGACAGCTGGGGCGTCGGCGGCGCCCTGGTCTTCGGCGCCATCGGCTACGCCCTGGCCGCGCTGGCGCTGCTCGGGCTCCCCGAGACCCTGGGGAAGGAGCTCCGGTGAACCGCACCTCCCAGGACCGCCCGTTGTGCGTGGTCGACGGCCACGCGCACGCGTGGACCCCCAAGAAGGCACGCTCCCTGTTCCGTTCGGGCGTGTCGGGGCCGACCGCCGGAGTCGCCGCGGGCCACACCCAGGTGAACCTGATCTCGGTGCCCGCCGACTGGGCGTACGACATGCTGCTGTTCTGCCAGCGCAACCAGAAGGCGTGCCCCGTCCTCGACGTCACCGACGCCGGTGCGTGGACGACCGTCCTCGCCGACGGCGCGGACCTGCGCACCGACCTGCCGCGCTACCGCGTGTGGGAGCACGGCGAGCTGGTCGAGGAGCCCACGGACGTGGTGGACCGCTGGCGCGACGACCTCGTCACCTTCCTCATCGGCTGCAGCTTCACCTTCGAGTGGGCGCTGACCGGGGCGGGCGTCCCGATGCGCCACATCGAGCAGGGCCGCAACGTCTCGATGTACGTGACCCGGCGCCGGTGCCGCCCGGCCGGGCGGCTGCACGGCCCCATGGTGGTGTCGATGCGCCCTGTCCCGCCCGAGCACCTGGCCGCGGCGATCAGGGAGAGCAGTCTGCTCCCGGCCGTGCACGGCAGCCCGGTCCACTGCGGCGAGCCGTCGGTCCTCGGCATCGAGGATCTCTCGCGCCCCGACTTCGGCGATCCGGTGGACCTCGCGCCCGACGACATACCCGTGTTCTGGGCCTGCGGAGTGACGCCGCAGGCAGCCGTGATGGCGTCGCGCCCGCCCTTCGCGATCACCCACGCGCCCGGCCAGATGTTCGTCACGGACACCCGCGACGAGCAGTACCGCGTCCTTTGAGCATCGACCGAACAGGAGAAACAGAGATCTCATGACCCCGATCGATCTCAACGCCGATCTCGGTGAGGGCTTCGGCCGCTGGCGGCTGACCGACGACGAACAGCTGCTGTCCGTCGTCACCAGCGCCAACGTGGCCTGCGGCTTCCACGCCGGGGACGCGGCCACCATGCGGCGGGTGTGCGAGCTGGCGGCCGAGCGGGGCGTACGGATCGGCGCCCAGGTCTCCTACCGCGACCTGGCGGGGTTCGGGCGGCGCTCGATGGACGTGCCGTCCGACGAGCTGGCGGCCGAAGTGGCCTACCAGATCGGCGCCCTGGAGGTCTTCGCCCGCGCGGCGGGCACGCGCGTGTCGTACGTGAAGCCGCACGGCGCGCTCTACAACCGCGTCGTGCACGACGAGGAGCAGGCGGGGGCCGTCGTGGACGGCGTCCTGCTCGCGGACGCCCGCCTGGCCGTCCTCGGCCTCCCCTCCTCACGGCTCCTGGCCCTCGCCGAGAAGGCCGGACTGCCCATCGCCACCGAGGCGTTCGCGGACCGCGCGTACACCGCCGAGGGCACCCTGGTGCCGCGTTCCCAGGACGGCGCGGTGATCACGGACGCCGACACGGTGGCCGAACGCTCGGTGGGCCTGGCACGCTTCGGCACGGTGACGGCCCACTCCGGGGAGCGCATCCCGGTCCGCGCCCGCTCGCTGTGCCTGCACGGGGACACGCCGGGCGCGGTGGACCTGGCCCGCCGGGTCCGCGCCCGGCTGGAGTCCTCGGGCGTCCTGGTGGAGGCGTTCGCATGAGGGCCCTCCCGGTCGGCGACCGTGCACTGCTCGTCGAGGTGTCCTCGGGCGACGCCGCACAGGCCCTGCACGCCGAGCTGCTGCGCCGCCGCGCGGAGGGCTCCCTCTGCGTGCGTGAGATCGTCCCCGCGGCCCGCACGGTCCTCCTGGACGGCGTGGACGACCCGGCCTGCCTGGCCGCCGCACTCACCTCGTGGCGGATCCCGCCGCTGCCCGTGCGCGCGGAGGCGGCGGTCGAGATCCCCGTACGGTACGACGGCCCGGACCTGGCGGACGTCGCGGCCCTGTGGGGGGTGCCGGAGGCCGAGGTTCCGGCGATACACGCGGCGGCCGGGTTCCGGGTCGCCTTCTGCGGGTTCGCGCCCGGGTTCGGCTACTTGACGGGGCTGCCCGCCCGCTACGACGTTCCCCGTCGGGCGACCCCGCGCACGAGCGTCCCGGCGGGTTCCGTGGCCCTCGCGGGCCCCTACACGGGCGTGTACCCCCGCTCTTCGCCGGGCGGCTGGCAGCTGATCGGCACGACGGACGCCGCTTTGTGGGACCCCGCGCGCGTGCCGGCCGCACTGCTGGCCCCCGGCACCCGGGTCCGCTTCGTACCGGTGAGGCAGGCATGACCGACCGGGCCCTCTCCGTCGTCCGCGCCGGGGCCCTGACCACCGTCCAGGACCGGGGCCGCCCCGGCCATGCCCACCTCGGCGTACCGCGCTCGGGGGCCCTGGACGCGCCCGCGGCGGACCTCGCCAACCGTCTCGTCGGCAACCCGCCCGAGGCCGCCGTCCTGGAGACCACCCTCAACGGCTGTGCCCTGCGCCCGCGTTCGACGCTCACCGTGGCGGTCGCGGGCGCGCCCTGCCCGGTCACCGTGGACGGCCGTCCAGCGCCCTGGGGTGCTGCCGTACGCGTGCCTGCGGGAGCCCTGCTGGACATCGGACGGGCCGACCGGGGGCTGCGCGCCTACGTCGCCGTCGCGGGCGGAGTGGCCGTCGACCCGGTGCTCGGCAGCCGCTCCACGGACCTCCTCTCCGGGCTCGGCCCGCCACCCCTCACCGACGGCATGGTGCTGCCGCTGGGCCGCGCCGCCACCGTCCGCGCGCGCGTGGACGTCGTCCCGCAGCCGGCGCCGCCCTCGGAACTGGTCCTGCGCGTGACACCGGGCCCACGCGACGACTGGTTCACACCCTCGGCCCTGCGCACACTGACCACGCGCACCTACCAGGTGTCCTCGGCGAGCAACCGCATCGGCCTGCGCACGGAAGGGCCCTCCCTGGAGAGGGCCGTTTCCGGCGAGCTCCCCAGCGAGGGCATGGTCCTGGGCGCTGTCCAGGTTCCCCCGGACGGCCGACCGGTCGTCTTCCTCGCCGATCACCCCACCACCGGCGGCTACCCGGTCATAGCCGTCGTCGACCCGGCGGACCTGCCCGCCGCGGCCCAGGCGGTGCCGGGCATCCCCGTCCGGTTCACGGCGGTACGGCGCCGGCGCTGAGTCCCGCGCTCCTGAACCGGCCGCCCTCACCCCTCATGCGGCATCCGGCCGCTCCGCGACCGACAGCGCGGCCAGCGCCGACGCGACGGCGCGGGAGGCGGTCAGGTCGAGGCGGGCGCTGGTGCCGCGGGCGCGGTGGCGTACCTCGTCGGCGGCCAGCGTGAGGAGCTGCGGGAGCAGGTCGGTGCAGCGCCGGGCGACCCAGCCGGTGCCCGCGGTGGCCAGCCACCACAGGCTCGCCGACCGGGTGGGCACGGGGAACTCGGGTTCGGCGGCGGGCGCCGGGCCGGTGGCCAGGCCCGCCTGGGTGAGCAGGGCATGGAAGCGGACGGCGAGCTGCCGGTGGCCCCGCTCCCCCGGGTGCAGCCGGTCCGCGCTCCACAGGGCGCGGTCCGTCAGCCACGCGCCCTGCGCCGCGTGCAGGTGCACCGCGCCGTACCGCTCGGAAAGCGCGTGCACGACCGTGTTGACGGCCCGCTGCCGCCGGGCCAGCGGGTGCCCCAGCGCTCCGGGCAGCCCCAGCATCGCGCCGGGGTCGGGCAGACAGGCCGTGAGCAGCACCGCGCCCTGTGCCGTGAACGCCGCGTACACCTGGTCGAGCCGGGCGGCCACGGCGTGGATGTCGAAGGTGCACCGCAGGGTGTCGTTGACGCCGATGACGACGGACACCACGTCCGGCAGCAGCGCCAGGCCGGCCGGGGTCTGCCGTTCCAGCACGTCCCGGGACTGCGCTCCGCTCACCGCGAGGTTGGTGAACTCGACGGGCGCGTCCTTCGGCGCGAGCCCGGCGGCGAGCAGCGCGGCCCACCCCCGCCAGGCCTCGCCCACCGGGTCGCCCACGCCCTCGGTCAGCGAGTCCCCGATGGCCACGAACCGCAGGGGCCTCATCCGACGCCCTCCTGCAGTCGGCGCCGCACCGGGACCTCCGCGTCGTGCGCGGCGAGAAACGCCGCAACCGAGGCATCCCATCCGAAACACTCGGCACGCGCGCGTGCCGCTTCCCTGCGCGCGCCCTCGGGGCGCCCCAGAAGAAGCCGCACCGCGTCCGCGAAGGCCTCGCCGCTGTCGGCCGCGGTGGCCCCCGCGGACCCCACGACCTCCGGAAGAGCGGACGAGGCGCTGGCCACCACGGGTGTGCCGCAGGCCATCGCCTCCAGAGCGGCGAGCCCGAACGTCTCGGCGGGCCCCGGGGCCAGGCACACGTCGGCGGAGGCCTGCAGCGCGCTCAGCACCTCGCGGTCGGCGACATGTCCGAGAAACGTGACGGGCAACCGTCGCTCCCGGGCGCGCTGTTCGAGCCGGCCCCGCAGCGGCCCGTCCCCGGCGACCACGAGCACGGCGCGTCGGCCGCGCCCGAGCAGTTCCTCCAGCGCGTCGAGCGCCGTGCCGGGCCGCTTTTCCACGGACAGCCGGGAGCACAGTACGAGCAGCGCCTCGTCCACGCGCGCGTACCGGGCGCGCACGCCGGGGTCGCGCAGCGCGGGGTGCCGGCCCGTCAGGTCGACGCCCAGCGGGGCCCGTACGACATTGCGGGCGCCGATGCGCACGAACTCACGCTCCGCGAACTCCGTGGTGCACACCACGCGCGCGTACATGTGCGCCGTACGGGTGTTGAGGGCGTCGGCCGTGCGTCGCGCCATGCCCTCGGGGATCCCCCAGGTGCGCAGCACGCCGTCGGCGGTCTCGTGGGAGACCATCACCGCGGGCACCCGCGCCCGGCGCGCCCATACGCCCGTCCAGCGCAGGGTCGTCCGGTCGCAGACCTCCAGCCGGTCGGGGGCGAGCGACCGAAGGAGGGCGGCGACCCGGCGCTTGTCGGTCAGGACGCGGTAGCCGCCGGTGCCGGGCAGCAGCGGCCCGGGCAGGGTGATCACCCGCCCCTGCTCGGTGTCCCGGTCGGTGGCGCGCTCGCCGGGGACGACGAGCACGGGTTCGTGCCCGGCCCTGCGGTAGCCGGTCCCCAGTTCCCGCAGGGCGGTGCGCAGTCCACCCGACGCCGGGGCGACGAAGTTGGCGAGCCGTACGATCCTGAGGCTCATGCCGCGACCGCCGTCCGCGCCGAGAGGACGTCGGCGTAGTGCCCGATGAGCTGGTCGCCGACGGCCGCCCAGGTGCGGCCCTCGACGGTGCGGCGCCCGGCGGCGCCGTAGGCGGCCCGCCCGGCCGGATCGGCGACCAGGGACCACACCGCGTCGCGTACGGCGTCGGCGTCGCCGGGTGGCACCAGCAGCCCCGTACGGCCGTGGGCCACCAGGTCCAGCGGTCCGCCCGCCGCCGGCGCGACGACCGGCACGCCGCTGGCCATGGCCTCCTGCACGGTCTGGCAGAAGGTCTCGAAGGGGCCGGTGTGCGCGAAGACGTCCAACGAGGCGAAGATCCGGGCGAGTTCGTCGCCGGTGCGGCGGCCGAGGAAGACCGCGCCGGGGAGCGTCTCGCGCAGCGCGGTCTCGCTGGGGCCGTCGCCCACGACCACGACGCGTACGCCGTCCAGCGCGCAGGCGGCGGCGAGCAGTTCGACCTGTTTCTCGGGGGCGAGCCGGCCGACGTAGCCGACGATCAGCTCGCCGTTGGGGGCGAGTTCACGGCGCAGCGCCTCGTCCCGGCGGTCGGGGCGGAAGCGGACGGTGTCCACACCGCGCGGCCACAGCCGAACCCGGGGCACACCGTGCGCCTCCAGGTCGTGCAGGGCCGCGCTGGACGGGGCGAGGGTGCGGTCGGCGGCGGCGTGCACGGAGCGGATGCGCCGCCAGGCGGTGGCCTCGCCCGCGCCCATGTACGTACGGGCGTATCCGGCGAGGTCGGTCTGGTAGACGGCGACGGCGGGGATGCCGAGCCGGGCGGCGGCCGCCATGCCGCGGACGCCGAGGACGAAGGGGCTGGCCAGGTGGACGAGGTCGGCGCGGTGTTCGGTGATCGCCGCGGCGACGCGTCGGCTGGGGAGGGCGACGCGGACCTGGGGGTAGCCCGGGAGCGGTAGGGAGGGGACACGGACGACGGGGCACGGCGCGGAGGCGTCGGGCCCGTGCCCGGCGGTGGCCGGGGCGACGACGAGGGGGGAGTGACCGCGATCGACGAGGTGCCGGGCGGTCTGGAGCGCGCAGTGGGCCACGCCGTTCACATCGGGGGGAAAGGACTCGGTCACGATGACGACACGCATACCCGTGTTGTCGCCGAGCCGGACGTGGTCACGTCAACGTCGATCTTTCCGGACGAGGAACGTCCCATGAGCGTTGCGCTGCACACCCGAGCGCGTCGGGTGGCGTCCACGCCCGGCTGCTCGCCGGGTCACCCCGCGTTCATACGGCGGGCATGTCGGGCCCCATCCGGCTGCGTACGGCGGTCTGGACCTCCGCTTCCTCGGCCGGGTCCGTGGCCAGTCGGCGGAGCTGGTCGACGACGCGCGCGTCACCGGTCTCGGCGTGGCGTGCGGCGACCTCGCGGGTGAATTCCTCGCAGTCCCACAGGCATTCGACGGCGAAGCCGGCGGGGAAGGAGGGGTCGGTGGCGGCGAGGGCGCGGGCTGCGCGGCCGCGCAGATGGGAGGAGGCGGTCTCGCGGTAGATATGGCGCAGCACGGGTGCGGCGCAGGCGATGCCGAGGCGTCCGGTGCCGTCGACGAGGGTCCACAGGGTGGGCGCGTCGGGGCCTTCGCCGCGGATGGCTTCCCGCAGGGCGCCGAGGACCAGTTCGCTGTCCTGGGCGCCACCCCGGCAGGCGAGCATCCGTCCTGCGGCGGCGCCGAGCGCGTCGGGGCGGTGCGCCCAGTTTCGTGCCCGGTCGACGGCGGCGACGCTGCGCATCCGTTCGAAGGCGTCCACTGCGGCGTCGACGGCTGTCGTCGAGCCGTCGGCCACCGCGCCCTCGATCAGGTCGAGGGCGTCCGGATCGTTGCTGTCGGCGAGATAGCGCAGGGCGGTGCAGCGAGCGCCGTCGCCACCGGAGCGGGCGGCTTCGATGATCGCGGTCCGGTCCTCCGGGCCCGCGACGGCCGCGAGGCAGCGGGCGGCCGGCACATGGAGCGCGGCTCCGCGTTCGATGCCCTGCTGGGCCCATTCGAAGACGGCCTGCACGCTCCAGCCCGGGCGGGGCCCGGACGGTCGCATCTGGCGTTGCCAGCGGTCGAAGGAGCCGGCCTCCTGGGCGGCGCGCACGCGTCCGCCGACGGAGGCCCGGGGATCCTCGGCCCACAGCCGCCAGGGCCGGGGTTCGAAGGCGTCGCGCACGACGACGGCGAGTTCGGCCTCGCCCTCCGGGTCGGCGGGGAAACGGGCCAGCACGGGTTCCGCGAGGGCGCGCAGGCCCGCGTCGTCGTCGCGCAGGGCCAGCTCGTCGAGGGCCCAGGCCCAGCCTGTGCCGCCGGCGGCGTAGCGCCGCAGCAGCTCCAGGGCGTCCCGCCTGCCGTACGAGGCGAGGTGCCCGAGGACCGCGAGGGCGAGCCCGGTGCGGGACTCGCAGGTGTCGAGGATGTCCTCGGCGTCGAAGAGGTGCCGCTCGATCTCGTCGAGCTCACCGCTCAGATCGAGGTAGAGACGGGCGTAGTAAAGGGAGCGGTTCTCCACCTGCCAGTCGTGGCGGGGGTCGCGCAGCACGCAGTGGTTCAGTGCCGCGAGCGCCTCGGCGCGCGGGGCGGTGAGTGCGTGCAGCGTGCCGTCGCCGCGGCCCCTCTGGAGCAGGCCGAGCAGCGTACCGCTGGGCGCTATGACCGGATCGAACATGGGAAACAGCCTCACATCAAGCGTCGACGCAACCGGGGATCGTGCTTTACCTGGCCGCGTGACAACACGTCGGGGCGCCCGCCGTTTCCTGCTTGCTGTAGACCATCTTCCTCTGCCTCTCGTCGGTGGCCCATGCGGGCCGCGTCACGGCCCGCGCGGTGCGGCAACATCTGCCCAGCCATCACGTCCGTGAATCACGAAGTCATGATGACTCGGCAGTTCTTCCTGCCGCGACCGTATTTCCGGCGGCCCCGTTCCGCCTCCCCCTTTTGCTGCGTTTCGCCTGGTCAGGGCGTTCGAGTCAGTGTGCGCCGAACAATTCGAGCAGTTCCGTCTTGCCGAACATCCGCGCCGTGTCGGCGGCCGAGGGCGTGCCCGCGGCCGGATCGGCTCCGGCGTCCAGAAGGGCGCGGATGACCGCTTCCTCGCCCTTGAAGACGGCTCCGGCGAGCGGGGTCTGGCCCCGGTCGTTGATCCGGTCGGCCTCGGCGCCCCGCTCCAGAAGGGCGCGCACCGCCTCGGCGTGGCCGTGATACGCGGCGAGCATCACGAGCGAGTCGCCGCGGTCGTTGGTGAGGTTGGCCGGCACGCCCGCGTCGACATAGGCCACCAGCGCCTCGGTCTCGCCCCGGCGGGCCAGATCGAAGATCTTGGTCGCCAGCTCCACGACCTCGGGGTCGGGGGCTTCACTCATCGGCCGGACCGCCTCTCACTACGACTGCAACGGGGGACTGCGTGAGCGTACGGCAGCGAGCGCTTGCAGCCGTACGGGTGAATCGCCAGCGTACTGGCTGCGGCGACACATGACGGGCCCCGCCCGAGGCAAGGATCAGCACGGGCGCCACAGGAGACGACAGACCTGCTCAGGCGGCCCAGGACGGCTCCCCCACCTGGGTGAAAAACGCCGAAATTCACCCAGTTGCACCTTTTATCGTATGGATACATCCTGTGAGCCTGGAAGAACTCATGGTGACTGTCCCCCTTCAACCAGGAGAGCTCAAATGATCCTGTCCATCTCAGGCGTCGTCCTGCTCGGCATCATCGTCTTCCTCTTCTTCCGCAAGGACGGCCTCAAGGCCTCGCACGCCATGGTGTGCGCACTCTTCGGCTTCTATCTCGCGGGCACCGCCATCGCCCCGAGCATCACGGCCGGCGGGGCGAGCCTCGCGAGCCTCCTCGGCGGGATCAAGTTCTGACGTTCGTCCAGCTCGTACGCACCTTCAGGAGACAGCAGTGGCCCGGCGCCCCCTCCCCCGCATCCTGAGCAACGGCACCGCCCAGATCGCCCGAAGCAGGGAGCTGGCCCGGACGGCAGCCGACAGCGCCACCGACGTCCTCCATCCACTGATCACGATCACTCGTGGTCTGCGCCGGCTGGCAACCGCCGGACGGCGCAGATGGGCCGCCACTCCCAAGGACCGGCGCGGGCCGCTGCTGTTCCTGGTGGCCTCGGTGATCCTGGTCGTGGCCCTGGTGCCGTACGGACCGCTGCTCGCCGCCATCACCCTGATGGCGGCGGCAGCCTGGACGGGCCGTGACCGCACCGATCCCGAGCCCGAGGGCCCCGACGAATCACAGGTCCAACGCCTGAGGTCGCTCTACGAAGCCCTGGTCCCGTACTTCTCGGCCGCGGAGGACCCGGCCCCGCTCTACGCCCACGGCGGGGACTGGGAGAAGGCCTTCCCGGCCTACGACTTCGACGACACCGGGCGCGTGTCCCGCCTCCTCATCCACTACCCGGCCTACTTCGCGGACGGCGAGACGGACTGCCGCGCCCGCATCGAGCAGCTGCTGCACGCCAAGTCGGGCCGCGGCCGCGAGTACCACTTCGAGTGGGACGAGGAGGGCAACCAGCTCGCGGTCACCGTCCTCGCGCCGCTGCCCACCGACATCGCCGCCCAGCGCTTCGTCACGGCGCCGGGCGAGACCGTCCTCGGCTTCACCGACCCGACCGGCGTCCAGCGCACGCTCCCCCTCACCCACGGGGAGGAGCAGCGCGACGTCCCGCCGGTCGTGTGGCGCACGGGCGTCCGTTCCACGGAGCCCCATCTGCTGGTCGCCGGCGAGCCGGGCAGCGGCACGAGCACTCTGCTGCGCTCCCTCGCGCTCCAGGCCCTGCGCCACGGCGACGTCCTGATCGTCGAGGGCGGCGGCACCGGCGAGTACGCGTGTCTGACCGGCCGTGACGGCGTGCTGGCCGTCGAGTGCGGCCTCGCCGGGGCGCTCGCGAGCCTGGAGTGGGCCGCCCACGAGACCGAACGCCGCCTGATCGCCGCGAACCGCGCCCGCCAGGCGGGCCACCCGGCGCCGGACGACACCAAGCGCCCTCTGTGGATCCTGCTGGACCGCCCGAGCGTCCTCGGCCACGTCGCCGCCGCCGACGGCCACCCGGACCCGCAGACCCTCCTCCAGGTCCCGCTGCGCCACGGCCGCGCGGCGAACGTCACGGTCGTGGTGGCCGAGCACTTCGACACCCTTGACACCCTCAGCGACGCCGTACGGCAGCACACGCGCGCCCGGGTCGTCCTGGGCCCGGCGTCCCCGGACCGGCTCGAAGCGGTACTCGGCGCCCCGCCGCACACGACCCCCGTCAAGGACGTGCCGCCCGGCCGGGGCTACGCCCGCCTGGGCACGGGCCCGGTGCTGCGCCTCCAGGTCCCGGCCACCCCCGACCCGTACGACGACGCGACGAGCGATACCCACCGCCGCGCGGTCCTCGACCTGCTCCCGGACCGCACGACTCCGGCGGACGCGCAGCCGGTACCCGCGGACGCACAGCCGGTATCGGCGGAAGCGCAGCCGGTAGCGGCGGAAGCGGCGATCGTCGAGAGCTGATCAGGCCCGCTGCGCGGCGGCCAGTCGAACGCACACGGCCAGACCGCGGATGGCCTCCTCGACCTCGGCGAGGTCCGGATAGGTCGGGGCGATCCGGATGATCGCGTCGGCCGGATCCTCACCACGCGGATGGGTGGCCCCGGCCGGGGTGAGCGCGATCCCGGCCTCCTTGGCCAGCCGCACCACTTCCTTGGCGGTCCCCTCGGGCACGGTCAGCGAGATGAAGTAGCCGCCGATCGGCTCGGTCCAAGAAGCGAGCCCCGAGTCACCGAGTTCCTCCGCGAGGATCCGCTCCACCGCGGCGAACTTGGGCGCGATGATCCCGGCGTGCCGCCGCATGTGCGCACGCACACCGTCCTCGTCCTTGAGGAAGAAGGCGTGCCGCAGCTGGTTGACCTTGTCCGGCCCGATGGTCCGCTTGGCGACCACACCGAGCCACCAGGCGATGTTCGCCTCGGAAGCCCCGAGGAAGCCCACACCGCTGCCCGCGAGGGTGATCTTCGAAGTCGAACCGAAGACGAGCGCCCGGTCCGGGTTGCCGTGCTCGGCGCAGAGGGCGAGGAAGTCGGCGAGCGGCGTCTCCTCCTCGGTCAGGTGGTGCACGGCGTAGGCGTTGTCCCAGAAGACCCGGAAGTCACCGGCCGCGGCGGTCATGGAGGCCAGTCGCCGCACGGTCTCGTCGCTGTAGGTGACGCCGCTCGGGTTGCTGTACTTCGGCACGCACCAGATGCCCTTGATCCCGGCGTCCTCGGCGACGAGCCGCTCGACGACGTCCATGTCCGGACCGTCGTCGGTCATCGGCACCTGGATCATCTCGATCCCGAAGCGGTCGGTCAGGGCGAAGTGCCGGTCGTACCCCGGCACCGGGCACAGGAACGCGACACGCGGCTCGTCGGCCCAGCGCCGCTCACTCCCGGGAACCCGGCTCAGCAGGGCCTGTACGACGACGTCGTGCATCAGCTCCAGGCTCGAGTTCCCGGCGGCCAGCAACTGCTCGACCGGCACCTGCAACGGCCCGGCGAAGATCCGCCGCAGCTCGAGCAGCCCCTTCAGCCCCCCGTAGTTGCGCACATCGGTGCCGTCCTCGGCCGTGTGGACGTCACCACCGGGCAGAGCAAGCAGCTCATTGGCGAGGTCCAGCTGCCGCGGAGACGGCTTGCCACGGGTGATGTCCAGGGAGAGGCCGCGTCCGACAAGCGCCGCATAGTCGCTACGGGCACGGTCGAGGGAGACAGGAGCAGTGGTCATGCCCCCACGCTAGCCCCGCCCCCGCATCCCCCGAACCCCACCCCAACATCCGAGACGCAGACCCCCGCAACCCGCAGCCGCCCCCCGGCACTGAACGCGACTGCCACCGCCACCCCCACACACCCGCAGCCGCCCACCGACGCCGGCGCTGAAGGCGACCGCCACCCCCACGCACCCGCAGGCGCCCACGCACGGAAGGGGCCGTGCCGGTACATCACATGCCCGTCGCGTACGCGGTCACATCCAACTCCAGCCATCCCGGAAAACAGAAGTGACCGCGTACGCGACGGGCGGATGCACCGGCACGGCCCCGACCCACAAGTCACCCGCAGGCGCCCCGCGAAGGGCGCCCCGCCAGATCACGCCACAAACGTCCGAGGCGCCTCAGTACCCCCACTGACCCCGGCCTCGACCAACCGCGCCGCAGCAGCAAGCCGCACCGCCGCCTCCTCGGCGACCGCACCCCCCACGGTGAACGGCAACCGCACATACCCCTCGAAGGCGCCGTCCACGCCGAAGCGGGGACCCGACGGCACCCGCACCCCCACCCGCTCCCCCACCTCGGCCAGCCGCGACCCCGAGAGCCCCCCGGTCCGCACCCACAGCGTCAGCCCGCCCTGCGGCACGTCGAACTCCCACTCCGGCAGCTCGCGCCGTACGGCGGCGACGAGTGCGTCCCGGTTCTCCCTGGCCTGCCCTCGCCGAATGTCCACGGCCTGCTCCCAGCCCCCGGTGCTGAGCAGCCAGTTCACGCCCAGTTGCTCCAGCACCGGCGTCCCGAGGTCGGCGTACGCCCGCGCGGCGACCAGACTCCGGATGACGTCCGGAGCCGCCCGCACCCACCCGATCCGCATCCCGGCCCAGAACGCCTTGCTGGCGGAGCCGACGGTGATGACCGTCGACCCGGCGGGGTCGAAGCCGCACACGGGACGCGGCATCTCAAGGCCCTCGTCCAGATGCAGCTCGCTCATCGTCTCGTCGACGACGAGGACGGTGCCCGCGGACCGCGCCGCGTCGACGAGCCGCCGCCGCTGGTCCTCGTCGGCGAGCGCCCCGGTGGGGTTGTGGAAGTCCGCGACGACGTATGCGAGCCGCGGTGCCGCGTCCCGAAGGACCTGCCGCCAGCGGTCCATGTCCCAGCCGGCGAGTCCCTCGGCCATGGCGACGGGGACCAGCCGGGCCCCGGCCTCCCGCATCAGCTGCAGGATGTTGGCGTAGGAGGGCGACTCGACGGCGATCCGTTCGCCGCGCCCGGCGAAGAGATGGCAGATCGCGTCGATCGCGCCCATCGCCCCGGTCGTCACCATGATCTGCTCGGGCATCGTCGGAATGCCCCGCGCGGTGTACCGGTCGGCGAGCGTGGCGCGCAGCGCGGGCAGTCCGGCCGGGTAGTCGCCGTGCGTGTGCGCGTACGGCGGCAGCTCCTCCAGGGCGCCCTGCACGGCGCGGGTGAGCCATGGCTCGGGCGCGGGGAGCGCCGCGCAGCCGAGGTCGATCATGGACCCGAGGGCCTCGGGCGGAAGCGGTTCCAGGCCACGTGCGGGCAGCGGGTTCCCGGCGGGCACGGCGGTCCAACTGCCCGCGCCCCGACGGGACTCCAGGAAGCCTTCGGCGCGCAGCGCCTCGTAGGCGGCGGCGACCGTCGTACGGCTGACGGACAGCGACAGCGCGAGTTCCCGCTCGGCGGGCAGCCGGGCGGCGACCGGCACCCGGCCCTCCAGGACGAGCAGCCGGATCCCGTCGGCGAGCGCGCGGTAGGCGGGCGGGCGGCGCGTGCCGGGGCCGGCGGGCCGCTCCTGCTGGGAGTTGAGCAGCCGGGCGAGCTGCGCCGCCCCCACCGCCGAAGTCCACTGCGCCATGTCTACCAGTCCACCTTCCCCGAATTGGCCATGGATGGCTTCTCTTTCCAAGCCACAGAGTGTCATGTGTCAGGCCACTACCACCACAGGGGGGCACTTCTTGTCCACGCAGAGCCGTCTCGCGAGACGGTTGATCCAGCTGTACGTCGGCCTGGCGCTGTACGGCGCGAGTTCCGCGCTCCTCGTGAAGTCCGGCCTCGGCCTGGAGCCATGGAACGTGCTCCACCAGGGCCTGGCGAAGCTCACCGGCCTGACGATCGGCGTGGTGTCGATCATCGTGGGCGCGGCGGTGCTGCTCCTGTGGATCCCGCTGCGCCAGCGCCCGGGCCTCGGCACGGTCTCCAACGTGTTCGTCGTGGGCATCGCCATGGACGGCACCCTCGCGCTGGCCCCCGACGCCCACGGCCTGGCGATCCGGGTCCCGCTGCTCGTGGCCGGCATCCTCCTGAACGGTGTGGCCACCGGCCTGTACATCTCCGCGGCCTTCGGCCCGGGCCCGCGCGACGGCCTCATGACGGGACTGCACCGCCGTACCGGCCGCTCGATCCGGCTGATGAGGACGGGGATCGAGGTGGCGGTCGTCGTCACGGGCTTCGTGCTCGGCGGCACCATCGGCATCGGCACCGTCCTGTACGCGCTGTCCATCGGCCCGCTGGCCCAGGTGTTCCTGCGCGTGTTCGCCGTCCCGTCGGCATCGGGCGGAAGCACGGTCGTTGCCACGGGTCAACCGGAGAGGGCGATACTGCGTCCGTGACCACGCCGATACGCCACCCCTACCTCGACCACCCGGGACCGATCGCCTTCGCCCACCGGGGCGGGGCCGCGGACGGTCTGGAGAACACCGTGGCCCAGTTCCGGCGCGCGGTGGAGACGGGCTACCGGTATCTGGAGACGGACGTGCACGCCACGGCGGACGGCCGGCTCGTCGCCTTCCACGACTCGACCCTGGACCGGATGACGGACGGGGCGGGCCGGATCGCGGACCTTCCGTGGCAGGACGTGAGCCACGCGCGCGTGGCGGGCAAGGAACCGGTCCCCCTCTTCGAGGAACTCCTGGAGACCTTCCCGCAGGCGCGCTGGAACGTCGACATCAAGGCCGAGCCCGCCGTGCGCCCTCTGCTGGACCTGCTCGACCGCACCAGCGCCTGGGACCGCGTATGCGTCGGCTCGTTCTCCGAGCCGCGGGTGGCCCGCGCCCAGCAGCTGGCCGGCCCGCGCCTCGCCACGTCCTACGGCACCCGGGGCGTCCTGGGCCTGCGCCTGCTCTCGTACGGCATCCCGGCCGCGCTGCGCCGGTCGGCGGTCGCCGCCCAGGTGCCCGAGTCCCAGTCGGGGATCCCCGTGGTCGATCACCGCTTCGTACGCGCCGCCCACGCGCGCGGGCTGAAGGTGCACGTGTGGACCGTGAACGAACCGCAACGCATGCACCGCCTCCTCGACCTGGGAGTCGATGGCATCATGACCGATCACATCGACACGCTGCGCAAGGTCCTGGAGGACCGGGGCACCTGGGCCTGAGTCCCTGCAGGACCCCTCGAAAGGCCCCTCGCGCGGTCCGTTCACGGGGAAGCGAGGGCACGGGTGGGCACCGACACCGTGCGGGCGGAGGCTGCCGACGAGGCCGCCGAGCGACGGCGCGAACAACACGGCTGGTACGTGTACGACTGGGCGTGCTCCGTCTACTCGACGAGCGTGCTCACCGTGTTCCTGGGCCCTTATCTGACCTCGGTCGCCAAGTCGGCGGCCGACGCGGACGGCTTCGTGCATCCCCTGGGTGTCCCGGTCAGCGCGGGGGCCTTCTTCGCGTACTCGGTCTCCGCGTCCGTCATCCTGTCGATCTTCGTGATGCCGATCGCGGGCGCGGCCGCCGACCGCACGGGCCGCAAGAAGCCGCTCCTCGCGGCGGCGGCCTATCTGGGCGCCGCGGCGACGACCGGCATGTTCTTCCTGGACGGCGACCGCTATCTGCTCGGCGGACTGCTGCTGATCGTGGCGAACGCGTCGGTGGCCGTGTCGATGGTGATCTACAACTCCTACCTGCCGCAGATCGCCCCGCCGCAGGAGCGCGACGCGGTCTCCTCCCGGGGCTGGGCCTTCGGGTACGCGGCCGGATCCCTGGTTCTGGTCGCGAACCTTGTCCTTTTCACGGCCCACGACACCTTCGGTGTCTCCGAGTCGACGGCCGTGCGCATCTGTCTGGCCTCGGCGGGCGTCTGGTGGGGCGCCTTCACCCTCGTCCCGCTCAAGCGGCTGCGCGACCGCCGGCCGGGCCGGGCCACCGCGGCGGCGCCGGCAGTACACGGCTGGCGGCAGCTGGCCACCACCGTGCGGGACATGCGCGGCAAGCCCCTCACCCTCGCTTTCCTGCTCGCCTACCTCGTCTACAACGACGGCATCCAGACGGTGATCTCCCAGGCGTCGGTGTACGGCTCGGAGGAGCTCGGTCTCAGCCAGTCCACCCTGATCACCGCCGTGCTGCTGGTGCAGGTGCTCGCGGTGGCGGGCGCCCTCGGCATGGGACGGCTGGCCCGCACCTACGGGGCGAAACGCACGATTCTCGGCTCACTGGCCGCCTGGACGGTGACGCTCGCCGCCGGGTACTTCCTGCCGGCGGGCGCGCCCGTCTGGTTCTTCGTGCTCGCCTCCGGGATCGGTCTGGTCCTCGGCGGCAGCCAGGCCCTGTCGCGCTCCCTTTTCTCGCATCTCGTGCCGCCCGGCAAGGAAGCCGAGTACTTCTCCGCGTACGAGATGAGCGACCGCGGCATGAGCTGGCTGGGACCGCTGCTGTTCGGCCTGACCTACCAGCTGACCGGGAGTTATCGGGACGCGATCATCTCGCTCGTGGCCTTCTTCGTCGTCGGATTCGTGCTGCTCGCGAGGGTCCCGGTGGAGCAGGCGGTGCGCGACGCGGGCAATCCCGTACCGGACAGGATTTAGCGCGCGAGGCCAAAGGCCGGTAGTGTACGCGTTTGGCCTGCCAGGCGTACCGTTACTGCGCGTCAAAGAAGACGAAACGCTGGGTGACATCTACTGTCAGATGTGACAAACCGGGCGCAGGTGGGTACAACAAGGGGCGGCTACGACGGCGACGCATGGCCCGGAACGGGAATCTTTACCGCCGACCGGACGTTGACCGGATGACGACGACAGCGACACCTGTCCTGTGGGCGACAAGCCCGGGAGGCACGATTCATGAGTGAGCGAGCTCTTCGCGGCACACGCCTCGTAGTGACCAGCTATGAGACGGACCGCGGCATCGACCTGGCTCCGCGCCAGGCCGTGGAGTACGCATGCGAGAAGGGGCACCGGTTTGAGATGCCCTTCTCGGTGGAGGCCGAAATTCCGCCGGAGTGGGAGTGCAAGGTCTGCGGGGCCCAGGCACTCCTCGTGGACGGCGACGGCCCTGAGGAAAAGAAGGCCAAGCCCGCGCGTACGCATTGGGACATGCTGATGGAGCGGCGCACTCGCGAGGAGCTCGAAGAGGTCCTCGAAGAGCGTCTGGCGGTTCTCCGCTCCGGCGCGATGAACATCGCGGTGCACCCGCGAGACAGCCGCAAGTCCGCGTAGTCCCTCCGGGGGTTGGGCGGCATAGTGCACGAAACCGCAGGCACCGTGATTTGGGTACGGTGCCTGCGGTTTCGTGCGTCCTCTTCCGGCCTCGTCACCGAACGCCGGACGGGCCCGACCGGCGGACGGGCCCGTAGGGGCTAAGCCCCTTCGCTCCGGTCCCTGATGACCTCGCCCTGGACGATCTTTCCGTCGGGGCGGTGGATGCGGGTCTGCTGGTAGGCGTCGCCCAGAGGGCCCGGGACGGCCTGGCTCATCCTGCGGTCGATCGCTCGCTCGGCGTAGGCACTGAGAGCCTTCTGGACCGGCGGGACGAGCAGGAGGAGTCCCAGGGCGTCGGAGATCAGGCCCGGGATCATCAGAAGGAGGCCGCCGAGCATCATCAGGCCGTTGCCGTTGCCCCTGCCGGCCGTGGGCGGCGTGCCGCTCTGCTGCTGTTGCAGCGTCTCGCTCAGGTTCTGGAAGGCCCGGCGCCCGGCCCGCTTGATGACCACGGAGCCGAGCACGAACCCGGCGACCAGCAGCAGGAAGACCGTGAAGCCACTGGCGGCGCCCGCCACCAGGGTGAGCAGCCAGATCTCCAGCACCAGCCAGGCGGCGACGCCGAGCGGCAGGAAGGTGCGCAGCCGGGAACGCCGCGGCCGGGCGGGGTAGGTGGGGGTCGGTGCGCCTGTCGTCATACGTCCAGTGTGCCTGGACGCAGCTCAGCGCGGGATAAGGGGACGATCGACGGCAGCTGTGCGGCCGTACGGCTAGGGCTGCTTGCCGCGGCCGAAGACCTTGCCGACCCTCTCCCCCACGCCCCATGTGGTGACCCGCCACAGGGCCTCCACGAGGATGTCGCGGCTCATCTTGGAGTCGCCCAGCTCCCGCTCGACGAAGGTGATCGGCACCTCGACGACGTGGAAGCCGGCCCGGACGGCGCGACGGGCCAGGTCGACCTGGAAGCAGTACCCCTGCGAGGCGACCTCGCTGAGGCCGAGGCCTTCGAGGGTCTCGCGGCGGAAGGCGCGGTAGCCGCCGGTGACGTCGCGGATCGGCACGTCGAGCAGGACGCGGGAGTAGAGGCTGCCACCGCGCGAGATGAACTCGCGGGACTTGGGCCAGTTCACCACCCGGCCGCCCGGCACCCAGCGGGAGCCGAGAACCAGGTCGGCGCCCTTGAGGGCGGTCAGCAGCCGGGGCAGTTCCTCGGGCTGGTGCGAGCCGTCGGCATCCATCTCGATCAGGACGCCGTAGCCGTTGTCCATGCCCCAGCGGAAGCCCGCGAGGTAGGCGGCGCCCAGGCCTTCCTTGCCCTTGCGGTGCAGCACCTGGACCTGGTCGTCCTCGGCGGCCACCTCGTCGGCCAGCTTGCCCGTGCCGTCGGGGCTGTTGTCGTCGGCCACGAGAACGTGCGCGTCGGGCACGGAGGTCCGCACCCGGGCGACGATCTTCTTGATGTTCTCCGCCTCGTTGTAGGTCGGGATGATCACCAAGGCCGTGCCGAGCGGGCCGAACCGTCTCCCCTGGGCCTCTGCCGCGAGGGTCCCGTCGCCGTCGTTCACTGCTGCCCCTTCATGTCCGTACGCAGGGGTCCACCATAGTGGCCGTAACCAGTGGTTCCGCGTCGACGCGTTAGTACGGGGGTGTCGATTCCCCTAGAGGCGGGTAAGAGGGTGCCTTGCGGCCTTGAGCAGGCGTGCTGCGGATCGGGGCCCGGCGCCCTTCGGGCCGACCTGGGACCCGCTGGCTGCGGATCGACCGAAAGCCGTTGTCTACTGAACGTCCGGGCCCCACCCGGGTCACACCAAGCCGACTGACTGAACGTTCCCTCGCCTGGCGCGGGCGCTGGGCCTGGCTCCCAGTGTGGTGCGCCGGTGCGGCGCACCACCCCTGACCCAGCGGCGCTTCGACGACTGCTCGGAAGTTCCCCGGTCGGACGTCCGGTGGTGGACCCGGCCGAACCTACCGGCCCCCTGCGGCCAGCTGTCAACAGGCGTTTGACCTGCGACGTTTCCCTCAATCGCCTGGTCAGCGGGGAGGATGCGCAGGTCGCGCGACACGGGCGCGGACGCGGAACGGGGCCGCGCCACCCCCGGACATCACTCGTCCGGCCGTACGAATACCGTGCGGCCGCCCACGACGGTGCGCAGGCAGACGGGCAGGTCGCCCCCGGGCGTCAGGTCCGGCAGCCCGGGGGTGCCGGAGCGGGGGTCGGTGGACCAGCGCGCGACCCGGTCGTCGGGGGCCTGCACGACGAGGTCGTCGGTGCGCCACACGGCGTAGTCGGCGGGCGCGCCGGGCACCAGGACACCCGCGTCGTCCCGTCCGACCGCCCGCCATCCACCCCGCGTATGCGCGGTGAACGCGGCGCGGACGGACACCCGGTGCTCGGGCGTGCGATGGAAGGCGGCGGCGCGGACGGTGCCCCACGGGTCGAGCGGCGTGACGGGGCTGTCGGAGCCGAAGGCGAGCGGGACGCCGGCGCGCAGCAGGGCCGCGAACGGGTTGAGCGTGCGCGCCCGTTCCGCGCCCAGGCGCTCGGCGTACATGCCGTCCTCGCCGCCCCACAGCGCGTCGAAGGCGGGCTGGACGGAGGCGGTGAGGCCGAGTTCGGCGAAGGCCGCGATGGTCTCGGGGGTGAGCATCTCGGCGTGCTCGACGCGGTGCCGGGCGGCGCGGACGCGGGCCAGGCCGACCTTCTCGGCGGCTGACCGCACGCCCTCGACCACCGAGGCCACGGCAGCGTCCCCGATGGCGTGGAAGCCCGCCTGGAGGCCCGCCTCGGTGCACGCGGCGACATGGGTCGCGACGGCGGCGGCGTCCAGGTAGGCGGTGCCGGTGTGGTCGGCGTCGGCGTACGGCCCGTGCAGGCACGCGGTGTGCGAGCCGATGGAGCCGTCGGCGAAGAGGTCACCGGCGGCGCCGATCGCCCCCAGGGCGCGGGCCCTGGAGATGCCTTCGTCGCCCCACTCGGCCCAGTAGCCGACCACACGGGGCCCGGGCTCCTCGTCGGCGAGCCGGAGCAGCCCCGCGAGGTCGTCCTCGGAGGAGATGTCCGGGCCCGCGCACTCGTGGACCGAGCCGATGCCGAGCGAGGCGGCGTGGGCGAGTGCGGCGCGCTGCGCCTCGGCGGGCTGGGCGGCGGTGACGGCGCCAAGCGCGGTGGCCCGTACGGCGTGGTGGGCGTCGCGGGTCAGGGGGCCGTCCTCGTGGGCCCGGGCCCCGGGGACCAGGTCGAGGAGCGCCGTGCTGACGACCGCCGAGTGCACGTCGATGCGGGAGAGGTAGAGCGGGCGTCCGCCGGTGGCCTCGTCGAGTTCGGCACGCGTCGGCGGGCGTCCGCCGGGCCAGCGGGCCGCGTCCCAGCCGTGCCCGAGCAGGACCCGGTCGGCCGGGCGCGCGGCGGCGAAGTCGCGTACCCGGGCGAGGGCCGCCTCCAGGGAGGGGGCGTCGGACAGGTCGAGGCCGGTGAGGGCGAGTCCGGTGGCGGTGGTGTGCACGTGGGCGTCGGTGAACGCCGGGGTGACCAGCGCCCCTTCGAGGTCCACGACTGCGTCGACCCCGTCCGCGAAGGCGTCGGCCGCGCCTTCGGAGCCGACCCAGGCGACCTGGCCGCGTTCGACGACCATCGCGGTGGCGAAGGGGTCGGCGGGGCTGTGGACTTCTCCACCGCGCAGCAGCACGGTGTCCGACGAGGCGGTGCTCTCACTCATGGGGAACAGTCTCGCGCCTCGGCAGGGCTCTCCCGCGCGCGGGTCCGCGAGAGGGGTCAGATGCGGGGCGGCCGCGACTCGTACGGCGTCGACAGGACCACGGTGGTGCGCGTCGACACGCCCGCCAGGGTGCGCAGACGGGCCAGCAGCTCCTCCAGCTCGTGCGGGGTGGCCACGCGGACCTTGAGGATGTAGTTCTCGTCGCCCGCGACGCTGTGGCAGGCCTCGATCTCGGGGACGTCGGCGAGGCGTTCCGCGATGTCATCCGGGGCGCTGGGGTCGAACGGTTTCACCGAGATGAACGCGGTCAGCGGCAGCCCGACGGCCTCCGGGTCCACGACCGCGGCATAGCCGCGAATGACGCCGCGCTGCTCAAGGCGGCGGACCCGCTGGTGCACGGCCGACGTGGACAGGCCCGTGGCCTTGCCCAGGTCGGTGTAACTCATCCGCCCATCGGCGACGAGCAACTGCACGATCTGTCGGTCGAGCTCCTCCATGGCGCAAGAACCTACAGGTCCGTTGATCCCGGCGGATACCTGAGCCGCGCAGGTCATACCCTGTTCGTGATGTGGCTGAGAGCGGCCTGTGCGCCGCGCGGGGACATATCCACCGGGCCGGGCACCTGCGGGTGGCATGTGACGAACGCCACACAGCTGGAACCGGGTCCGTGATGTTCTCGTGATTACCGCAGAGACGGGACGGGAAGTGCTTGCTGTGGTCGAGGCCGCAGCGCCTTGTCGGCCCAGCCCTAGGGGGAGAATCCCATGCAGAGTCTTAAGCGCCCTGGTCGTACTGCGCCCAAGCGGCAGCAGCCGGTGCTGGATGCCGAGCCGGAGGGTGTCGAACCGGACGCTCTCGACGGCGAGGAGTTCGACGCGTACGACACCTTCGAGATGTACCGGGTGATCTGCCCGGACTGCTCGCAGCCGATCGCACTCCTGGCGGACGAGGAGGTTCTGCCGGAGCACGCGCTGTGCGCCTCCCCGTGGAACCCGTTCGGGCTCACGGTCTGCGCCGGCACGGGCCGCGGGGCTGCCGACGCCCGCCCGGCCGACGAGTCGGCGGAGCCTCAGGAGCAGGACACGGCCCTTCTGTTGACGCTGCCTCAGGGCCTGGACTGGCGGACGCAGCCCTTCTCGCACGTCGGTGGCCCGGGCTCGCGCCCGATGCGGGTCCCCGAGATGCGGCGCGAGGCCGCCTGAGCCGTCCCGGCGGCGACCCGCGTCAATCCCAGTAACTGCCCTGCACCATGGCCCGCAGGCTGCCGTGGTGCAGGATCAGGGTGTCCGGGTCCTCGGGAACGGCGACCTCGCCGAAGTGCGCCTGGCGGTAGGCGACGCGCAGCATGACGATCGCGTGCCGCAGGGCGGCGTACAGCGTGTGGAAGTCCATGTCCCGCGGTGTGTGGCCGGTGAGTTCGGCGTAGCGGCGCTCCACGCGGTCGCGGCGCAGGAAGTCCGGCAGTCCGCGCTGGCCGAAGCCGACGGTCAAGTCCTGGAAGAAGCGGTGCAGATAGACGGTCCAGCCGAGGTCGACCTCGCGTGGAGCGAGGGACGCCATCTCCCAGTCGAGCACCGCCGCGGGTTCGAAGCCGTCGTAGACGACGTTGCCGATGCGCGCGTCGCCCCAGTTGAGCACCGGCTCGCCCTCGTCGTGCGGCCACAGTTCGTCGAGCCGGTCGAAGGCGCTCTCGATCAGGGGCGAAGGTGACAGCCCGTCAGTCACCCATGCGTAGTAGGCGCGTTGGCTCTCCACGTGACGGCGAAGGTAACTGCCCTCGCCGGGCGGGGCGAGGAACTCGGCCTCCCCCACCGGCACTTGGTCGTGCAGGCGTGCCAACACCCCGACGGAGGCCGCCTCCAGGTGGGCCCGCTCCTCGTCGCTCGCCGCGTGCAGCCAGTTTCCCTCGTACGTGTAGGGCATGACGTCCGGCGGGACACGCCCCTCGACGCGCTCCATGACGAAGAAGGGCGCCCCGAGCGGGCCGGGGTCCTCCTCCAGCCACAGCACGCGCGGTACGGGCACGTCGGTGCGCTCGGCGACCAGGCGCATCGTGCGGTACTGCGCGCGCATGTCGTAGACCGGGAAGACGGTGTACGCCGCCGGGTCCGCCGCCAGCCTCAACGCGCAGGCACGCAGCGGGGGTTCGGGGTGTTCGATGTCGAAGAGGAGGGTCTCGCTGGACATGCCGTTCGACTCGGGGACGCGGACGCCGGCCGCCTTGGCGCCGGGCAGCCGGGTGTCCAGCCAGACGGTCAGGCGCCGGGCGAGTTCCTCCGGGTCACGGGTGGTCGTGCGCGGGCGGGGTGCCGTGCTCATCTCGCCACTCCCTTCGGGGATTTCACGGGCTCCACGGGCTTCACGGACTTCGGTGACCGCACTGGCTTCGGGCTTCATCCACGTCAGGGGGCCATCGAGTCGAATCCCGTGAAGCCGCTCGGATCGTGGCGGCCGAACGAGCCGTGTTCGAAGATGCCGTGGCCGACCTGACCGTCCAGCGTGAAGCGGGCGGCGTGGTCGATCACGCCGTACGCGGCGAGGGGGTGGGCGGAGGCGTCGGCGAGGTCGTACACCCGCTCGTCGGTCCAGCCGCGGCCGCGCCAGGTGCCGTGCTGCCAGTCGTCCGCGGGCGGGTAGCCCGCTCCGAGCGCGAGCGGGGACGAGGTCAGCACCTCGACACCGAGTTCCAGGGGCTTGCGACCGCGCGGGTCGGTGAGGTGAATGACGGCGCGCTCGGGGTGGCGGGTGCCCGAGCGGTATGCGATGTCGGCCTGGGGCCAGCCGAGTTGGCGGTCACTCTCACCGTCGCGGACGAGAGTCGCGTCGTTGAGGGTGCGGTAGCCGTCGGCGTCCTCCTGCGTGATGACCATCAGGAAGCGGTCGTCGAAGCTGACCGGGCACCAGATCCAGTGGAAGCCCTCGGTCGGGTTCTCGTCCGCCAGGCGGCCGCTCTCCTCCCCCGGTACGGGCCGCACGCCCCAGCTGCGGTCGCGGGTGCCCGTCCACTCGCCGGCGCGCACGGGGATCTCCTCGCCGTCGACGCGGATGACGCCCTCGACGCCGCCCGCCTGCACGAAGCGCCGCCCCTCCAGGGTGAGCCGGCCGCCGCGGCGCTGGACGTGGTGCGGTTCCCAGAGCGCGGGGAAGCCGGCGGTCCAGGTGATGTCGTAGGACAGGCAGTCGCCGTCGCCCTGGAGGCGCAGCCGGTGCAGCGGCTCCTCGACCGTGATGCGCAGCGGTCCGACGGCGAGGTTCGTCCGGTCGTCACCGAGGGCGTCGGAGGCGCGCAGCGCGTGCAGGCTGTCCCCGAGCCGCAGCGTGGCGTACGCGTCGATCACTCCGAGGTTCGGGTACACCCCGAGCCCGAGGATCAGCAGGGCGCGTCCCTCGTGGTCGAGGACGTGGAAGATGCAGCGGTCGTACGCGTTCCGGTCGCCGGTGGCGACGTGCTTCATGGACAGCGGCACCTGGTGCACGGGGTATTCGTCGAGGGCGACGGGTCGGTCGTCGGTCACGGCATGCCTCCCTGGGCGCACGGCAGTTGACGTCGACCGGAGGGGTACGGCCCCGGCGGCGGAGTTGACGGTACGTCAGATGCCATGCGGGGGCCAGGGTCCGTCCGGCGGAACGGGGCGGATGCCCGGCGGTTCGGCGCGCGGGGTTCGGCTCCCGAAGCCGGAGGCCACGCCTTCGGCGGCGGCTTCGTCGCCTGCTTCTCGGCATCCGGCGCTCAGCCCCGGACCCCCGTGAACTCACGCTCGATTCGGCCCGCCGGTGACCCGGCCGCCGCCCGTGCGTTGCCCTGGTATGACCGCCACATATCCCGCGACAGGCCGTCGGCGCCGCACTCTCGTACCCGCGGCTCCCGTAGGGCCCACGTCGGCAGAATCGGTTCCGCAGGTGGCTGTGCCGCTGCAGGATCCGCCCATCTACCGCGCCCTGATCAGGACCTGGGCCGACCGCGGCCGTACCCTGCCGGGACGCCACGACCCGGAGTGGGCCCGACTGGTGGCGCCGTCGGCGATGTACGGGTACGGCTACGGGCCGTTCAGCGCGAGTCGGGACCCGCGAGGTGACGGGCGATGACCATGCGCTGAATCTGGTTGGTGCCCTCGACGATCTGCAGGACCTTGGCCTCGCGCATGTACCGCTCGGCCGGGAAGTCCGCGGTGTAGCCGTACCCGCCGAGCACCTGGACGGCGTCCGTGGTGACCTTCATCGCGGTGTCGGTGCACAGCAGCTTGGCCATGGCCGCCTGCTTGGAGAACGGCCGGCCCGCGTCGCGCAGCCGGGCCGCCGCCAGGTAGAGCGCCCGGCCCGCCTCGATCTGGGTCGCCATGTCGGCGAGCATGAAGCGCAGCCCCTGGAAGTCCGAGATCGGCCGGCCGAACTGCTCGCGTCCCGTGGCGTACGCGACGGCCTCGTCCAGGGCCGCCTGGGCGACCCCTATGGCACAGGCGGCGATGCCGAGGCGCCCGGAGTCGAGCGCGGACAGGGCGATCGCGAAGCCCTGTCCCTCGTCGCCGAGGCGCCGGTCGTCGGGGACCTGGACCCCGTCGAAGTGCACCTGGGCGGTCGGCGAGCCCTTCATACCCATCTTCTTCTCGGGCAGCGCGGCGTGCAGCCCCTCGGCGTCGCCGGGCACGAGGAAGGCCGTGATGCCCCGGGCACCCTCGCCGCCGGTGCGCGCCATGACGGTGTAGAAGTCGGCGACGCCGCCGTGCGTGATCCAGGCCTTGGTGCCCGTGATCGTCCAGCCCTCGTCCCCCCGGACGGCCTTCGTGCGCAGCGACGCGGCATCCGATCCGGAAGAGGGCTCGGAGAGGCAGTACGCGCCGAGGAGACCGCCGCCGAGCATCGCGGGCAGGTGCTCGACCTGCTGCTCCTTGGTGCCGTAGTTCGCGAGCGCGTGACAGGCGAGGGTGTGCACACTGACGCCGAGGCCGACGGTGAGGCGGGCCGCGGCAAGCTCCTCCAGGACCTGGAGGTAGACCTCGTAGGGCTGGTCACCGCCGCCGTACTCGGAGTCGTAGGGGAGTCCGAGCAGCCCGGACTGCGAGAGCAGTGCGAAGACCTCGCGCGGGAAGCGCCCGGCGTCCTCCTCCTCGGCCGACTTCGGGGCGATCTCACGCTGCGCGATGTCGCGGACGAGCGAGATCAGATCCCGGGCCTCGTCCGTGGGCAGTTGACGGTCCACCGGCTGCGGGGCGCGGTCAGGCATGGCGACGCTCTCCTCCCTGTCGGGCACATCGACGGAAAACGCGCCTTGGGTGGGGCGGCTCCGCCGGTCTTTCACGGCTCAGCCGATGGTGCCGTCCGGGGGTGGAGAACGGCCTGACCAGTGACTGTGGCGCTGTGAGTATGCCCGATCGGCGGCATCGAGTCACCAGTTAACGACCGCTTACTAAAAGAAAGGGAAATTGGTCCGAACCATTGACGCACTGGTCTAGTCCTCCTACTGTCTGCTCCCAGCAGGTCCCGGCACCACTTCCCCGCGCTCCCCTCCCCCACGAGGAGACATGATGCTCAGACCGCACGGCTCCCGCCTCCGCACCCTTCTCGCCACCGCGTGTTGCGCCGTCCTCGGCGCCGGACTGCTGGCCGGCGCAGGCACCGCGACCGCGACGGCCCAGCCGTCCGACACCCCCGCAGCCGCGACCGCGGCCGGATCGAAGGTCGTCGGCTACTTCACGGAATGGGGTGTCTACGACCGGAACTACCACGTCAAGAACATCCAGACGTCCGGGTCGGCCGCCAAACTGACCCACATCAACTACGCGTTCGGCAACGTCACCGGCGGCAAGTGCGCCATGGGCGACGCGTACGCGGCGACCGACAAGGCCTACACCGCCGCCCAGTCCGTCGACGGAGTCGCCGACACCTGGGACCAGCCCCTGCGCGGCAACTTCAACCAATTGCGCAAACTGAAGAAGCTCCACCCGAACCTCAAGGTCCTGTGGTCCTTCGGCGGTTGGACCTGGTCGAGCGGTTTCGGTGAGGCGGCGAGGAACCCTGCGGCCTTCGCACAGTCCTGCTACGACCTGGTGGAGAACTCCAAGTGGGCGGATGTCTTCGACGGCATCGACATCGACTGGGAGTACCCCAACGCCTGCGGCAACACCTGTGACACCAGCGGCAGGGCGGCGTACAAGAACCTGATGGGGGCGCTGCGTTCGAAGTTCGGCTCCGGCGCGCTCGTCACCTCGGCGATCACGGCCGACGCCACCAGCGGCGGCAAGATCGACGCGGCCGACTACGCGGGCGCCGCGCAGTACGTCAACTGGTACAACCCGATGACGTACGACTACTTCGGCGCCTGGGACGCCACGGGTCCGACCGCTCCGCACTCGGCGCTGAACTCGTACAGCGGCATCCCCAAGGCGAACTTCTACACCTCCGCGACCATCGCCAAGCTCAAGGGCCTCGGCATCCCCGCCTCGAAGCTGCTGCTCGGCATCGGCTTCTACGGGCGCGGCTGGACGGGCGTCACGCAGGCGGCGCCGGGCGGCACGGCCACCGGTCCGGCTGCGGGGACGTACGAGCAGGGCATCGACGACTACAAGGTGCTCAAGACGAAGTGCCCGGCCACGGGCACGGTCGGCGGCACGGCGTACGGCAAGTGCGGCAGCAACTGGTGGAGCTACGACACCCCCTCCACCATCGCGGGCAAGATGACCTACAAGAACCAGCAGGGCCTGGGCGGCACCTTCTTCTGGGAGCTCAGCGGTGACACCTCCAACGGCGAACTGATCAAGGCGATCAACTAGCGTCGGAGATACGGCACTTGGGGCGGGGGTCTCCGGACCCCCGCCCCTCGCTCAGTTGTCCCGGCGGGCCGCCGCCGGGGCCGGATACGCGGGGTCGATCTCCTCGACGGCGCGCAGCGCGCCACCCAGCATCTTCACCAGCAGGTCACGCATGGTGGCCCGCTGCAGGGTCGGCCGGCCGATCCACTCCAGGGTCGCCCCCTCCACGCTGCACAGCCAGCCGAGCAGTGCCATGCGCGGCAGCGGATCGATCTTTCGCCTGCCGTAGGCGCCTTCGGCGATGGTCTCCACGATGGCCGCGCGCACCGCGTCACGTATGGCGTGCACCTCGGTGTCGAAGCCGACGCCACCGCTGATGATCGTGCGGTACGCGGCCTGGTTGCACTCGGCGTAACGGAGGTAGCCGTCGATGGTGCGGTGCACCCGCTCCTCGGGGGGCAGTTCGAGGCCGCTCGCCGCGCGGGAGACCAGGTCGGCCACCGAGTCCTCGACGATGGCCAGGTAATAGCCGCGCTTGGACTGGAAGTAGTAGTAGATCAGCCCCTTGGCGACGCGCGCCTGCTTGGCGATGTCGTCCATCGACAGTGCGTCGTAGGACGTGTCGGCGAACAGCTTCCGTCCGACGGCGATGAGTTCGGCGCGGCGCGCCAGTGAGCGGTCGGTTCCGCGCGCTCGCGGGCGGTCGACGCCGCGCTGTTGACTCTGATTCAATTTCAGCCCTGGTCTCCAACTGCCGACGGGACAACCGCAGTATGGCAGACCGGGTCATCCGCCCGTTCGACGATGATCGACAACTCGCTTGACGATCACGGCAGTTGGGTTCGAACAGCGGCGGGCCGGATGGCTCAGACCAGGCCCAGCTGGGTCACGAGCATCGCGAGGACCACCACAAGGGTCCAGCCCAGCACGTGCTCGAGGATCTTCGGCCCGTCGTCCTTGGGGCCGCCGGTGCGGGCACGGAGACGGGTGGCGGTGGCGGAGGTCGCGGTCATTGGCATCTCGCTGACGTAGTGGTGCGCTGGACACCCCCCGGCCTCGGCCGGCTCCCCTCCGACCCGACCACCTTGCCACCGGAACGGCTCCGAGCGGTAGAGAGCTTGGTCACGCCCCACGTTTCGACGACCTTCGAATGGTGCGGGTGACCACAACGATGTGCGTCGGCTGTGCGTCTTTTCACATGACAGTGGTCAGCCAACGAAAGGTCCTCGATGAGCTCATTCCGGACGCCTCACCGCAGAGCCCGCCTCGCACTCGCGGCGGCGATCACCGTTGCGGCAGCCTTCACGGGTCCGGTCTCGCAAGCCGCTTCCTCCTCCTCCGCAGCCCCGTCCCCGGGCGCGGCGGGCATCGGCGATCCGATCTTCCCGCTCGACGGCAACGGCGGATACAAGGTGGGCCGCTACACCCTCGACTTCGACTGGCAGGCGCCGAAGACCCCGTTCGAGGCGTCCGCGACGATCAAGGCGACCGCCACCCAGTCCCTGTCCCGCTTCAACCTCGACTTCGCCGGCAACACCCTGCACACGGTCACCGTGAACGGGGCGAAGGCCACCGCCGAACGCGACGGCGACGAGCTCGTGGTCACACCGAAGGCACCCCTGCCCAACGGAACGTCCTTCACGGTCAAGGTCACGTACACCGCCGACCCGACCCAGATACGGCACCGCGACGACGCGATCGAGGACTACGGCTGGATCCCCACTCCCGACGGCACCGTGCTGTATCCGCAGCCCAACGGCGCCAAGATGATCTTCCCGTCGGACGATCACCCGAGCCTGCGCGCGCCGATCACCTTCCACATCACCACCCCGGCGGGGCTGAAGGCCGTCGCCAACGGCAAGCTCACCGACCGCACCGAGCAGGCCGACGGGCGCGTGAAGTGGACGTACGACTCGGAGCAGCCGGTGGCGGCGCAGCTCGCGCAGCTGGCGATCGGCAAGTTCACCTTCGTGGACAGCACGGGCCCGCACGGACTGCCGATCCGTGACGTGGTCCCGGACGACCTGGTGGCGCCGACCGCGCAGTACCGCAAGCTCACCTCGGACCACATCGCCTGGCTGGAGGCGCGGCTCGGCCCGTACCCCTTCAACCGGTACGGCGTCCTGGTCGGCGACACCGACCTGGGCGTGGCCCTGGAGACGCAGACCCTCTCCCTGGTCCCGAAGGCCGACCTGCTCGGCGACCAGGTCAGCGCCGAGCGGAACCTCGTGCACGAGCTGACCCACCAGTGGCTGGGCGACAGCGTCGGGGTCAAGACGTGGTCGGACCTGTGGCTGAGCGAGGGCCACGCCCGCTTCTACGAGCGGCTCTACTCGGAGGCGCACGGCGGCGTGAACTTCGAGGAGACGATGAAGACCGCGTACGCCGCCCACGACCAGTGGCGCCACGACTACGGCGCCCCGGCCGAGCCGACCGAGCCGAACCTCTTCAAGCGGATGCGGTACGACGGCTCGACGCTGGTCCTGTACGCGTTGCGCGAGAAGGTCGGCCAGGAGACGTTCGGGAAGATCGAGCGGGCCTGGTTCGCCAAGTACCACGGGAAGACGGCCGGGACGCAGGACTACATCGACCTGGCGTCGAAGGTCTCCGGTGAGGACCTGGAGGACTTCCTGCACCCGTGGCTGTACGGGCCGAAGACCCCGCCGATGCCGAACCACCCGGACTGGGTGGTCACCCCGGTCCAGAGCTGAACCCCGCGGTGGGGAGGTGCGCCTGCGGACGCTCCTCGCCGCCGCGAACCGGGACCACTGGCAGGCGGTGCCCTCAGCGCACCCCGACCGCGGCCAGCGCGCGCCGCTGCGCCGGGGTCGGATGTGCGGGGAAGTACAGGTAGCAGACACCGCCGGTGCCGGAGACGACCTTTCCGGAGGCGTTGTAGCGCTTGGTGCGGAGCCAGATGTTCTCCCACTCGCGCCGCTTGTAGACACGGCGGACCGCGTCGTCGCCCGGCGAGGCCGGGTCGTTGGCGATCACGTCGCCGTCCGCGGTGAAGCCGATCACCGTCATCAGATGGCCGGAGGTGCCGTAACCGGCCCCCGTCAGCTCGGTCTTGAGGAAGGACTGCGACGTTATGGCCGGGATTCCCGCGGCGATCAGCGTCTCCAGGTCGGTGAGTGAACCGAGCCGGGTGACCACGCCCTGGAGATCCTTGTACGTCGCCGCGTAGGCGGCGTTGAACGGCCAGTTGCCGCAGCCGCCGTACTGGTAGTCGTAGGTGAACCGGGCCGCATGACAGACCTGCGGGTCGGCGAACTGCGGGTCGACCCAGGCCAGTTGCTCCGCGGTGGGTTTGCGGCCCCAGTACTCGATGATCATCTGCGAGGAGGTCGGGCTGCACCAGGCCTCGCCACCGTTGTCGTACTGCGGGTACTGGCCGGCGTGGATCTCCTGCGAGTACCGCGGCACCGCCAACTCCGCGGCGGGGCCGGGTGCGGAGGCCGGGACCGTGAAGCGGTCGGGGATGTCGGAGCCCATCGCCCCCAGGCGCCACACGGTGGGCGTCTGCTTCGTGCCCGGAGTGCGGTGGAGCGTCAGCCGCAGCCGGTAGGCGGTCAGGCGCAGTCCGGAGGCGGCGTCGTCGATGGAGAAGGTGTCCGTCCAGACGGTGCTCTTGTCGTCGGTCTGATCGTCCACCGAGGTCCGCTTGATGTCCTGGTCACCGGCGGCCCAGCGGCCCATCACGTACCAGGGGGTGTCTGTGCCGTCGGAGTACGTGCCCGTCAGCTCGACCTGCAGCCAGGTGCCGGCCGGGGTATTCGCGTTCCAGCAGGCGATGACCTCGGTGGCCGGCACGGAGAGCCGGTGGAGCGGCGACGTCCAGACCGCGTACTCCCAGGTGGCGGTCTTCTGGGTGTGCGGGTCTGTGTAGTCGGTCGTCCCGGCCGGGGCGGCGATCACCAGACCGGGGCGCGCGCCCGCGACGGCACGGGTGCCCTGCGCGCTGCCGCCGCGCCAGTCGGCGCACGAGGTCCAGGCGTGGTTGTCCACGAGAGGCGAGGGCGCCTTTGTCGAGCGGGTCATGGGTGCCGCGGCCGCGGGGCCCCCGGCACCGGTCGCCGCCGCGGCGAGGGCCACGGCCAGGATGACTCTGCGGGACGGCTCTGCGGCTCTGGTCATGGGCGGGTGACCCCCAGTTCGTCCGGAAGCGGCGGTTCAGGCACACGGCTGTGCGCCCACTATGGACGCCGTACACCGACTCCTGCCAGCACTTCGACCCGCGCCACGCCCATCAATATTGGTCGGGACCACTGGCATGACCTGCGAGGCCCCGGCCGACGGCGATGCCGTGGGCCGGGGCCGGGAGCGCGCGGGTCAGATGAGGTCCATCGCGGCGACCTCGTCGGGACGCCCGTAGCTGACGGGTCCCTGGAAGCGGCGGCGCGCGGTGGCGAACCACCAGACGGTCGCGATGATCAGCACCGCGGCGAGGGCGATCGGCGCGTAGTTGAACGTGTCGACGGTGATCGGCGAGACCGAGGGCAGCATGAACAGCACGCTGCTGGCCAGGATCCAGAGCACGGCCACCCAGCCGACGACCTTGCTCCAGCGGCCCAGGTTCCAGGGGCCGGCCTGGAACTCCTCGCCGAGCCGCAGCCGCAGGAAGATCGGCACGGCGTAAGCGAGGAAGAGGCCGACGACGTTGACGCTGACGATGGCGGTGAAGGCCGTGTGCGACCACCAGCCGGGCACCACCAGGGCCAGCGAGCAGCCGACGGCGAGCCAGACGGCCTTGACGGGCGTGCGGGTGCGCGGCGAGACCGAGTGCCACCAGTGCGAGCCGGGCATGGCGCCGTCGCGCGAGAAGGCGAAGATCTGCCGGGTGTTGCTCGTCAGGTTGGCCAGGCCGCAGAAGAGCATGGCCCCGATCACGATCAACAGGATGAACTTAGCCATGCCCATGCCAAGGCCATCGATGAGAATCTGCACCGGCGGCGCCGAGGAACCGGCCACCTGGTCATAATCATGAATGCTGTACACAAGGGCGAGCATCAGGATCAGTCCGGTGATCGCCGAATAGCCGATCGCCCGCATGATCCCCTTCGGCGCGTTGACCGTGGCCCGCACTGTTTCCTCGGACATGTGGAAGCTGCCGTCGAAGCCGGTGAACGTCCAGCTGGTGACGAGCAGACCGAGCATCCCTCCGTAAAGGCCGTTCGTGAAACCGGTGTTGTTCGCGAAATGCGTGACGAACGAGGCCGACTGATGGTCGTCGGGCATCACGATCAGTGTGCTCACGATCACTACCAGCCCGATCAGGAGCCACCACACCGAGATCCGGTTGAGCAGTGCGACCAACTGCACGGTGTAGGTATTGGCCAGACCCTGGAGCACGATGATCAACGCCGTGATCAGTACGGTCTGGTGGGCAGTGGGCTGGTACGAGGACCACTGCAGGGCGATGAAGGCCTGGATGAAGGTGGCGGCAGCGTAGCCCGTGGCGGCCGTACCGCCGACCTGGCCCACGAAGTTCAGCCAACCCGTGTACCAGGACCATGCGCCCTTGTGACGCTTGGCGAGCTTTCCCGCCGAGAAATAGAGCGCACCACTGGTGGGATAAGCGGAAGCCACCTCCGCCATGGCGGCGCCGATGAACAGCACCATGACGGAGACGCCGATCCAGCCGAATACGAGAATACGCGGCCCACCCGCGTTCATTCCGAATCCGAAGGACGAGAAAATACCCGAGATGATATTGATGATGGTGAAGGAGATCGCGAAATTGTCGAACGCCTGGAATCGGCGCGTCAGCTTTCGCGGATATCCCATCGCATGCAGCGTCGCGTCGTCGTCGAGGGCGGCGGGATCCTCACCCGCACGCCCTCTCGTCCGTGGGACCGATATCCGTTCTGACACAACCTGACCTTTCTCTGGGGGATGACCGGAGGTCTGGGGATGACCGGAGGTCTGGGGAGCGACCGGAGGCCCGGCCGGGCGGATCAGCCGGCGCCCGGCACCGGCAGGCCGCAGGAGCGGCGGGCGCGGGACAGCTGCTCCGCGGGCTCGCCGAACGCGCTCCACGGCATACGGGAGGCGTAGGGGCCCATCGCCATGAAGACCGCCCGCGCCTCGAACTCGCGCTGCGCCATGAACAGCGCGTGCGCGAGATACGCCAGGTCGAGCACCGGTGTGAACCGGTAGCCCGACACCTGGGGAAGCCAGTTCTGGTAGATGGCCAGCGCCGTGGAGCGCCACTGAGGCTGCTCCCAGACGCGGTCGGCGAGCAGCTGCGAGGGGTTGTAGCTCTCGACCAGGGACACCAGCGGGAGCAGCCGCAGCGGCGAGGAGACGGGCGCGCGCTGACTGAGGAAGGCGGCCACGTCCCAGGCCGCGTTCACCGAACCGCCGTGCCGGGTGAAGAAGAAGGCCAGGAAACGGTGGTGGCCCTCACGGTTCCAGGGGTCGAGCCGCAGCACGTGCGAGAAGAGCTGCCAGGGGCCGGGCGGCGCGGTGAGCAGACCGTGCGGGGCGGGATCGCGGAGGTCGTGCAGCCGGGCCATGGAGAGCTTGGCGACCCAGGGCGTCGGGTCGGCGGGGGCCATCTGGGAGGCCCGCTCACAGGCGGCCAGCGCTATCCGTTCCAGCGCCTCGGCGCGGTCGTCCCGCGCGTCGGCCGCCCGCAGCGCCCGCTGCACGGCCACCCGGGCCCACATCAGCCCGGCCTCGGGGGTCGGCTCCTCGGCGAGCCACTGCTCGGCCAGGTCGGAGTCGGCGGCCTCGGAGGCAAGCACCAGCGAGCGGTGGGCGCGCAGTCCGTAGTCGTCGCGTGCCTCGGCCAGGGCCTCCTGCGCGCTCAGATAGCGGCCGGCCCGCACATCCACGCATACGCTCGCGAGTCTGCGGTCGTCGGCCGCCGGATGCCAGACATACTGCCCTTCGAATAACCCCGCGGCCATCTTCCCCTGTCCATCCCCGTACGACGCCTCGCAGTGCGCATATGCCGTCCGGGTTTGAATTTCGGTCAGGACTTTCCTCGCCCGCACGGACAGCAACCCGAACACTACTCAGCATCAAGCAGAACCGGAACCTGGGTTCCGAAATACCTGGATCGATGCCATTCATCCGCGGCGGCGGCCGGAAAGCGACGGCCGGCGACGACTCGAAAACTGTTCAATTTCATACGATCCCGCTTCCCCCTGAATTCGTCCGGTATCGACCGCGATAGAATGTGCTGTTGGAATATGCGAACCGACCACCGCTCCCCGGGAACCACGATTCACGACCTCGCCGCCCACCTGCGACGCCTGCCGCCCTCCTGCGGCCCCACCCGCCTGATCGGCGTCGACGGACACGCGGGCTCCGGAAAGTCCACCTGCGCCCGGCAGTTGGCCGCCGCGCTCGGCGGTGCGCCCGTGCTGCACCTCGACGACATCGCGACACACGAGGAACTGTTCGCCTGGACCGGCCGGCTGCTCGCCCAGGTGATCGAGCCGCTGCGGCAGGGCGAGCCGGCGCGTTATCCCCCGTACGACTGGAACACCCGGCGCTTCGGGGCGGTCCGCGAGCTGCCGCCCGCCCCCGTGATCCTGCTGGAGGGGGTAGGGGCGGGCCGCCGCGAGGTACGCCCGTTTCTCGCGGGTCTGCTGTGGATGGAGTTGCCGCGCGAGGAGGCCTGGGCGCGAGGGAGGCTGCGGGACGGTGAGGAGCAGAGCGAGTTCTGGGTCAGGTGGGTTCGCGCCGAGCGCCGGCACTTCCTTGAGGATCCCTCAAGGCCGTTCGCCGACCATCTGGTGCGCCAGTGTCCCGAGGGGTACGAGGTGCTGCCGGGGCCTGTTGCGACCCCCTGAGAGCGCCCTTCCGTCACCCACGGTGACGGACCATCCGCAGTGTGCTGAACTTGTGAAGACCCTTGCGCGAGAAGTTGCCTCAGTGTCCCAACTCCGCTTGACCGAGGGGCCGTACAGGACTTACGTTCTCAATGTGCGGCCTTTCGAAGCCGCCCTCAGACGCGAAGCCCCCGGTTGTTCCCCCGTGATCGGGGGCTTCGTTCTGTCCTCACCCCCTTTTCCGGACGCTCCGCGCCGCGATTTGCTCACCCTGGGTGACTGCGCCGAGTGCGCCCCATCTGCTCCCACCTCGCGGAACGGGCCGTGCGGCACCCTACGGTCCGCACCGTCCTCGCAGGTACGATGCCTCTCGGTGCGACCTTCGGACGGCTGCTTCGCGCACCGATGCAACTCCCGTCCGCGGCACAGCGGTTGAGCAAAGCTGCCGACGGGCACCGGCCCGGCGGAGAACAACGGGGGCACGGTTTGTGGGGGACGTGATGGACTTCGGCACGCAGGGCCCCGAGGCCCCGGCCGACCTCGCCTGGCTGCGAGGTGTGGATGCCTACACCATGGGCGCCTATCCGCAGGCGGAGGAGGAGTTCCGCGCAGCGGTCCGGATGGACCCGGGCATGGCCGACGGCTGGCTCGGCCTGCACGCGCTGCGCGTGGACACGACGACCGCGCTCTTGCGGATGTTCCGGCACCGGGAGCGCTTCGGGGAGCAGCGCACCCGCCACCGGCGCACCCTCAACTCCTGGTACTGGCTGGGCTGGTGGGTGCAACCGGTGATGGAGAGCCCGCGCGATCTGCTGCTCGCGCACGCCTCGCACTGGCTGGACGGCCGTCATGTCCCCGAACTGGACCGGGCGTTGGCCGGTCTGCCCCCGGTGGACACCGACCCGCAGGTGCGCTTCCTGCACGCCTGCCGCGCCTATCTCGTCAAGGACTGGGACCAGTTGGTCCGGCACACGGACCCGCTGCTCGACGACGCCCTGCTGGGCATAGAGGCCGGCCTCTTCGGCGGCATGGCCCGGGTCCGGCTGGAGATGTTCGGACAGGCGGAGCCGCTCCTGTCGTCCGCACTGATGCGCTGCCGAAGCGAGCAGCCGCAGCGCAAGGAGCTGCGGTACTGGCTGGCGCGGGCGCACGAGGGCACCGGCCGCTCCGCCGCGGCGCTGCCGCTGTACCGGGCCGTGCACCGCGTCGACCCCGCCTTCATGGACACCTCGGCCCGGCTCGCGGCGATCGCCGAGGGCGACGGGTACGACGAGGCCACCGACCTGGCGGCGATCACCCTCGCCGGCATCGGACCGGACCTGATGGAGGGCCCGGACGGCGTGGAACCGCTGTTCGGCACCGAGGAACGCGACCTGAAGCTCTCGGAGCCGGATCCGCTGCCCCCGGGCGCGCTGCCGCCACGAACTGACGCGGTCCGTGAGAAGGCAGTGGTGCCGGTGCAGCCGCTGCCCACGGGCCCGACCGACCCCGCATTACTCGAGGACGCGCTCAACGAGCTGGAGCGCATGGTGGGCCTGGAGCCCGTGAAGCGCCAGGTCAAGGCGCTGTCCGCCCAGTTGAACATGGCACGGCTGCGCGCCGGACAGGGCCTGCCGGTACAGCCGCCCAAACGCCACTTCGTCTTCTCCGGCCCCTCCGGCACCGGCAAGACCACGGTCGCCCGCATTCTCGGCCGGGTCTTCTACGCCCTCGGACTGCTGGGCGGCGACCACCTGGTGGAGGCCCAACGGGCCGACCTGGTGGGCGAATACCTCGGCCAGACGGCGGTCAAGGCCAACGAGTTGATCGACTCCGCGATCGGCGGGGTCCTCTTCGTGGACGAGGCCTACTCCCTCTCCAACTCCGGCTACGGCAAGGGCGACGCGTACGGCGACGAGGCCCTGCAGGTGCTGCTGAAGCGGGCCGAGGACAACCGCGACCACCTGGTCGTCATCCTCGCGGGCTACCCGGAGGGCATGGACCGCCTGCTGGCCGCCAACCCCGGCCTCTCCTCCCGCTTCACCACCCGCGTCGACTTCCCCTCCTACCGCCCCCTCGAACTCACCTCCATCGGCGAGGTGCTGGCCGCCGAGAACGGCGACATCTGGGACGAGGAGGCCCTCGACGAGCTGCGCTCCATCAGCGGACACGTCGTCGACCAGGGCTGGATCGACGAGCTGGGCAACGGCCGCTTCCTGCGCACGCTGTACGAGAAGAGCTGCGCTTACCGCGATCTGCGACTGTCGGGGTACCCGGGCATCCCGTCGCGGGACGACTTGTCGACACTTCGACTGCCGGATCTCATGCAGGCGTACGGCGAGGTGCTTTCGGGGCGGGGGCCGCAGGATCCGTCGGCGATGTGACCGCCGATCTCCCCTGCCATCGCGCTGTCGCGCTCGTCCTCAATCGCCGGACGGGCTGAAAATCTCCAGCTCCGTCCGGCGAAAAACCTCCTCCGGCCTCAGCCCGCCAGCGCCGCCGCCTCCTCCGAGGCGGCGCTCGCGCGCGGTTCGGTGAGTGTCAGCGGCTCGGCGGCATCCCGGTGCGCCGGGTCCCTCACCTCGCCCACCAGCAGCTCCAGTACATCCTCCAGTGCCACGAGACCCAGCACCTTGCCCGCCGCGTCGGCGACCTGCGCGAGGTGCGTCGCGGCGCGGCGCATCACGGTCAGGGCGTCGTCCAGCGGGAGTTCGGCCCGCAGGGTCGTCATCGGGCGCCAGATCTGCTGCGGCACGGCCCGCTCGGACTCTTCCAGGTCCAGTACGTCCTTCACGTGCAGGTAGCCCATGAAGGCGCCGTTCTCCGCGATCACCGGGAAGCGCGAGTACCCGGTGCGGGCGGTGAGCGCGACGACCTGGCCCGGGGTGACCGAGGGGCCCACGGTGACCAGGGAGTCGCGGTCCAGGAGAACGTCCGTGACCGGCCGGGAGCCGAGCTCCAGCGCGTCCTCCAGGCGCTCCTGCTCCTCGGGGTCGAGCAGCCCGGCCTGACCGGAGTCCTCCACCAGGCGGTTGAGCTGCTCGCTGGTGAAGACGGCCTCGACCTCGTCCTTGGGCTCGACACGGAACATCTTCAGGATGAGCCGTGCGCACGCGCCGAGGCCCACCGTGACCGGTCGGCACAGGCGCGCGAAGGCAACCAGCCCCGGGCTCAGCCACAGCGCGGTCTTCTCGGGCGCCGCCATCGCCAGGTTCTTCGGGACCATCTCGCCGATGACCAGGTGGAAGAAGACCACGAAGGCGAGCGCGATGACGTACCCGAGGGGGTGGATCACGCCGTCGGGGAGGTGGACCGCCTCGAAGACGGGCTCAAGCAGCTTCGCCACGGTCGGCTCGGCGACCGCGCCCAGCGTCAGCGAGCAGACGGTGATGCCGAACTGGGCCGCCGCCATCATCTGGGGCAGCCGCTCCAGGCCGTACAGCACCTGCCGGGCCCGGGCGGTGCCGAGCGGCTCGATCTGGCTGCGCCGCACGGAGACGAGCGCGAACTCGGCGCCGACGAAGAAGCCGTTGGCGAGCACGAGCAGGGCGGCGAACAGGAGTTGGAGCAGACTCATCGGGCCGCCTCCACGACAGGCGCGGTCTTCACGAGGCGCACGCGTTCGGCGCGGTAGTGCCCGACCTGGCGCACGGACAGCCGCCAGCCGGGCAGTTCGGCCTTGTCGCCGGGGGCGGGGATGCGGCCGAGCAGGTCGGCGACGAGTCCGGCCACGGTTTCGTAGGGGCCCTCGGGCACATCGAGGCCTATGCGCTGGAGGATGTCGACGCGGCAGCTGCCGTCGGCCTCCCACGCAGGCCGGCCGTCCTCGGGAGGTGCGGCGGCGAGTTCGGGTACGTCGAGACCGTCGTGTTCGTCGCGGACCTCGCCGACGAGTTCCTCGACGATGTCCTCCAGGGTGACGACGCCCGCCGTGCCGCCGTACTCGTCGACGACGACGGCGATGGGCTGCTCGCTGCGCAGCCGCTCCAGGAGGGGCTGCACCGGCAGCGTCTCCGGAACGAGCAGCGGAGCCTGCGCGATACGGCCGACGGGCGTGCGCAGCCGGTCGTGCGAGGGGATGGCGAGGGCATCCTTGAGGTGCACCATGCCGACGACCTCGTCGATCCGCTCCCGGTAGACGGGGAAGCGGGAGAGGCCGGTGGCGCGGGTGAGGTTGACGACGTCCTCGGCGGTGGCCGTCGACTGGAGCGCGCTGACCTTCACCCGGGGGGTCATGACGTGCTGGGCGGTCAGTTCGCCCAGCGACAGCGTCCGTACGAAGAGGTCGGCCGTGTCCTGTTCCAGCGCGCCGGCCCGCGCCGAGTGCCGGGCCAGGGAGACGAGTTCGCCGGGGGTGCGGGCGGAGGCCAGCTCCTCGGCGGGCTCGACACCGAGAGCGCGGACGAGCCGGTTGGCCACCGTGTTGAGCGCGGCGATCACGGGGCGGAAGAGGCGGGCGAAGACGTGCTGGGGGCCCGCGACGAAGCGGGCGACCTGGAGCGGCTTGGAGACCGCCCAGTTCTTGGGCACGAGTTCGCCGACGACCATCTGCACGGCCGAGGCCAGCAGCATGCCGACGACCACGGCGATCCCGGACACGGCGCCTTCGGGGAGGCCGATCGCGGTGAACGGGCCGTGCAGGAGTTCGGCGAGCGCCGGTTCGGCGAGCATGCCGACGACGAGTGAGGTGATGGTGATGCCGAGCTGGGTGCCGGAGAGCTGGAAGGACAGCTCCTTGAGCGAGTTCACGACGGTCAGGGCCCGTCGGTCGCCCTCGGCCGCGGCCTTCTCGGCCTCGGGCCGCTCCACCGTGACGAGGCCGAACTCGGCCGCCACGAAGAAGCCGTTGGCGAGGATCAGCAGGAACGCCGCCCCGAGGAGCAGCAGGGGGATGGTCATGATGCCGCCGCCTCCGCGTGGCCGCTGAAGCGGGCCGCGCTATGTCGGAAGGGGGCGGCGCAGGTACTACAGGACGATCCGTCCATCGCTGGAGGGAGTCACTCCTCGGGTAGCAGGGGGCCTTTGACGTACGGGTCGCGACATCAAGGGCGGAGGCGTGTGGAAAACGCCTCCGCCACCAGATTAATCAAGACATGGGCCTGTACGTCAGGGCGGAGGGCTGAGAGTTAACCCTGATGTTGCTCAGGGTCTCCGATCGCGCGGGCCTCGGCGAGCGCGCGAAGGGCGCGGGCGTCCTCGATGGCGCGCTGCCGGGCGATGCCGGGCTGGATGCCGAGCGCGGGCAGGCTGGTGCCGTCGCTGAGGTCGAGGAACACCCAGGGGTCGCCGGGGCGCAGGTTGACCTGGAGGATTTCCTCCCACTCCAGGTGCCGGCTGCCGGCGATGTTGACGACGGTGACGCCGTTCTCGTCGGCGACGACCTTGGGCCGGGCGAGCAGGACGAGCACCCCGAGGAGCAGCGCCGCGGTGAAGACGAAGCTGAGGCGCTCCCCCGGGCCGAGGGTTTCGAGCAGCAGGGCGACCGTGGTGATGACCACGAAGATGGCCGCGCCCGCGCTGAGCAGGACCGCGCGGGTGCGCCCCGGCCGGAAGGTGACGGGGAGGCTGGGCAGATCGGACATGGGACGCGGTTCCCTCAGAGCCGGCAGGCGTGGATGGCCGTGGTCAGGATGGCCCGCGCACCGAGCTCGTACAGGTCGTCCATGATCCGCTGGGCTTCCTTGGCGGGGACCATGGCGCGGACGGCGACCCAGCCCTCGTTGTGCAGCGGCGAGATGGTGGGCGACTCCAGGCCCGGGGTGAGCGCGACGGCCCGCTCCAGGTGCTCGGCGCGGCAGTCGTAGTCCATCATCACGTAGGTCCGGGCGACCAGGACGCCCTGCAGACGGCGCAGGAACTGCTGGACCTTGGGCTCCTCGGCCTCCGCGCCGACCCGGCGGATGACGATGGCCTCGGACTTCATGATCGGCTCGCCGAAGACCTCCAGGCCCGCGTTGCGCAGCGAGGTACCGGTCTCCACCACGTCGGCGATGACCTCGGCGACGCCGAGCTCGATGGCGGTCTCGACGGCGCCGTCCAGGTGGACGACGGAGGCGTCGACGCCGTGGTCGGCGAGGTGCTTGGCGACGATTCCCTCGTAGGAGGTGGCGACGGTCAGGCCCCCGAGGTCCTCGATGCCCTGGGCGGTGCCGGGCTTGGAGGCGAAGCGGAAGGTGGAGCGGGCGAAGCCGAGCGGGAGGATCTCCTCGGCGCTGGCTCCGGAGTCGATGAGCAGGTCGCGGCCGGTGATGCCGATGTCGAGGCGACCGGAGGAGACGTAGATCGCGATGTCGCGGGGGCGGAGGTAGAAGAACTCGACGTCGTTGACCGGGTCGACGATGCGCAGTTCCTTGGACTCGCGGCGCTGCTGGTAGCCGGCCTCATGCAGCATCTCCCCCGCGGGGCCTGACAGGGAACCCTTGTTGGGGACGGCGATGCGCAGCATGAGGTCGGCTTCCTTCGTTCGTGCGTACGGTGCGGGAATTGCGGTGACGGCTCAGAGGTGGGCGTACACGTCGTCGAGCGAGATGCCGCGAGCGACCATCATCACCTGGACGTGGTAGAGCAGCTGCGAGATCTCCTCGGCGGCTGCTTCCTTGCCTTCGTACTCGGCGGCCATCCAGACCTCTGCGGCCTCTTCGACGACCTTCTTGCCGATGGCATGGACCCCCTTGCCGACCAGCTCTGCGGTGCGGGAGGTGGCGGGGTCGCCGTTGGCGGCCTTGTGCTGGAGCTCGGTGAAGAGCTCCTCGAACGTCTTATTGGACATGGTGGCGCTCACTTTACGCGTGTGCCGGCCGGCCTATCGCCACGGTTCAGATACTGAGCGGAGGGTGGCCGCCGTCGCCACCGCCGCCGTCACCGCCTCGTGCCCCTTGTCCTCGTTCGAGCCCTCGATTCCCGCGCGGTCGAGGGCCTGCTCCTCGGTGTCGACGGTCAGCACACCGAAGCCGATGGGCACTCCGGTGTCGATGGATACCTGGGTGAGGCCCTGGGTGACGCCCTGGCACACGTACTCGAAGTGCGGGGTCCCGCCGCGGATGACGACGCCGAGCGCGACGATCGCGTCGTAGCCGCGGCCCGCGAGGACCTTGGCGACGACGGGGAGCTCGAAGCTGCCCGGGACCCGGAGGAGGGTCGGCTCGTCGATCCCCAGCTCGTGCAGGGCGCGCAGCGCGCCGTCGACGAGGCCGTCCATCACCTTTTCGTGCCACTGTGCCGCGATCACCGCGACGCGCAGGTCGCCGCAGTTGCGTACGGACAGTTCGGGTGCACCCTTGCCGCTCACGTCTCTCCTCGGTGTTCTTCGTGCTGTTCGTGCTGCTCGTGCTGTTACTGGTTGCCGCAGGTGGACACGGGGGCCGTGTCCAGCCAGGGCAGGTCGTGCCCCATCCGGTCCCGCTTGGTGCGCAGGTAGTGGATGTTGTGCTCGCCCGCCTGTACGGGCATCGGCTCCCGGTCGGTGACCTTGAGTCCGTGCCGTACGAGCGCGTCGGTCTTCTCGGGGTTGTTGGTCATCAGACGCAGGCTGCGCACGCCCAGGTCCTCCAGGATCTGCGCGCCGGCCGCGTAGTCGCGGGCGTCGGCGGGCAGGCCCAGCTCCAGGTTGGCGTCGAGGGTGTCGCGGCCGCGCTCCTGGAGCTCGTACGCGCGCAGCTTGGACAGCAGCCCGATGCCGCGCCCCTCGTGGCCGCGCAGGTAGACCACCACTCCCCTGCCCTCGGCCTGGATGCGTTCCAGGGAGGCTTCCAGCTGGGGGCCGCAGTCGCAGCGCAGGGAGTGGAAGACGTCGCCCGTGAGGCACTCGGAGTGGACCCGGACCAGGACGTCCGTGCCGTCGCCGATCTCGCCGTGGACGAGGGCGACGTGCTCGACGCCGTCGACGGTGGAGCGGTAGCCGTACGCCGTGAACTCGCCGAAGGCGGTGGGCAGTTGGGTCTTGGCCTCGCGGCGGACGGTGGGCTCCGCGGTGCGGCGGTAGGCGATCAGGTCCTCGATGGAGATGATCGTCAGCCCGTGCTTGCGGGCGAACGGGATCAGCTCGGGCAGGCGCAGCATGCGGCCGTCCTCGCCGGCGATCTCGACGATCGCGCCCGCGGGTCGCAGTCCGGCGAGCCGGGCCAGGTCCACGGCGGCCTCGGTGTGGCCGTTGCGCACGAGCACTCCGCCGGACCTGGCGCGCAGCGGGAAGATGTGGCCGGGGCGGACGAAGTCGTCGGCCTGGGCCGCGCCGGCGGCGAGGAGCTGGAGCGTGGTGGCGCGGTCGGAGGCCGAGATGCCGGTGGTCACACCGTGCGCGGCGGACGCGTCCACCGACACGGTGAACGCCGTCTTCATCGACTCGGTGTTGTCCTCGACCATCTGCGGCAGGCGCAGGCGCTCCAGTTCGTCGGCCTCCATGGGCGCGCAGATCAGGCCGCGGCACTCGCTCATCATGAAGGCGACGATCTCGGGGGTGGCCTTCTCCGCGGCGATGACGAGGTCGCCCTCGTTCTCGCGGTCCTCGTCGTCGACGACCACGACCGGGCGGCCGGCCGCGATGTCGGCGATGGCCTGCTCGACCGGGTCGAGCGCGAAGTCCTCGATGTTGTCTGTGCTGTACAGAACCGGCGCGGTAGTCATGCCGGGGCTCCTTCCAGGACGGGCTGCCCGGCCTCGCGGGAGCGCAGCCACCAGTCGCGCAGGCCCCACAGGACGAGCGCGCCGTAGAGGACGTAGACGAAACCGGAGAAGGCGAAGCCGTTGGCGAAGTTGAGCGGGACGCCCACGAGGTCGACCAGCAGCCAGGCGAACCAGAACTCGACCATGCCGCGCGCCTGGGCGTACATGGCGACGATCGTGCCGACGAAGATGTACGCGTCCGGCCACGGGTCCCAGGAGAGCGTCGGGTACGCCTTGAACAGGAGGGCGACCGCGACGGTGCCGACGGCGGCGGCACCGGCCATGACGGCGCGTTCGCGCCAGGTGGCGAACCGGACGGCGATGCCGCCGTCCTGCGCCTGCCCCTTGCCGCGGTTCCACTGCCACCAGCCGTAGACAGCGACGATCATGACGACGACCTGCTTGCCGGCACTGCCGGAGAGGTGGGCGGTGGCGAAGGCCGCGAAGAGGATGACTCCGGAGAGGAACTGGACGGGCCAGCTCCATATGGAGCGCCGCCAGCCGAAGGCCAGACCGATCAGACCGATCACGTTGCCGATCATGTCGGACCACTTGATGTGCTGCCCGAAGAGGGTGAACGCCTCGGAGTTGAGCCAGTTCACTTCGAGGCCCCCTCGGCTGCGACGGGGACGGCGCGGTCGCCGAGGAGACGCTCGACGTACTTGGCCACGACGTCGACCTCCAGGTTGACCGGGTCGCCGGGCTGCTTCAGGCCGAGCGTGGTCAGGTCGAGGGTCGTCGGGATGAGGCTGACGGTGAAGTAGTCGGGGCCGGCGTCGACGACGGTGAGGCTGATGCCGTCGACGGTGATGGAGCCCTTCTCGACCACGTAGCGGGAGAGGTCCGCGGGGAGGGAGACCTTCACGATCTCCCAGTTCTCGGACGGCTTGCGCTCGATGACCGTGCCCGTGCCGTCCACGTGCCCCTGCACGATGTGCCCGCCGAGGCGCGCACCCAGGGCCATCGGGCGCTCCAGGTTGACGCGGGAGCCGACGGCGAGGGCGCCGAGGCTGGAGCGGTTGAGGGTCTCCGCCATGACGTCGGCGGTGAATTCGTCGCCCTCGTGTTCCACGACCGTGAGACAGACGCCGTTCACGGCGATGGAGTCGCCGTGCTGCGCGCCCTGCGTGACTACGGGGCCACGCAGACGGAAACGCGAGGCGTCGTCGAGATTCTCGACGGCGGTGACCTCACCCAGCTCTTCGACGATTCCGGTGAACACTTCCCGGGTCCTCCTGCCTCATGGGGCACGGACTCCGGGGCCTGTCGATGACGACAGAATGAACGGACGACACACCGATGGCGATGCCGAATGGGACCTGTCCCGCAGGACAGGTCGAAACAGACGGCAGCGCGCACGAATGCCCGCCCGCCGCGCACTGCCTCCCATCCGGACTTTAACCGTCGGTCCAGGAATTTCACCTGGTCAACCGGCCGCTGGAAGCGACCGGGTCGCGGACTGTAACCGCCGGTTCGGACTTTCACCGACCCCGGAGTGCGCTGCTTCTGGTACAGGGCCAGTGTGCCACGGCTGATCGAGGTGCATACGGTCGCATGCCTGTGGGCTGGCTCACAGGACCCGTCGATGGACTTCTGCGCCAGTCGGACTTCGGCCAATTACCGCGCCACCACGACTGCTTGACAATGGTCCATACCTATTGACGGGCTGGTCTAGTCCACTTAGGGTCGGCGATCATCACGTGGTCGCGCCCACCCCCACGATCGGTCCGGCGGCGGTGACGGAGGCCCTTGCCCCGCCGCCGGGCCTCCACCCGGCTTCTGCCAGGCTGGCGACGTGACTTCGACGGAGCCGGCCGACGTGTTCGAGAGCCATCGGGGGCGCCTCTTCGGGCTGGCGTACCGGATGCTGGGCTCGGCCGCGGACGCCGAGGACACCGTGCAGGACGCGTATCTGCGCTTCAGCGGGGCCGACCCGGCGCGAATCGAGCAGCCCGGCGCCTGGCTGGCCAAGGTGGTCACCAACCTCTGCCTCAACCGGCTCACCTCGGCCCGCGCCCGGCGCGAGGAGTACGCCGGGCCCTGGCTGCCGGAACCGGTACTCACCTCGGACGGCACGCTCGGGCCCCTGGAGTCGGCCGAGCAGCGCGACGCCGTGTCCCTGGCACTGCTGCTCCTGCTCGAACGGCTGACACCGACCGAGCGTGCGGTGTACGTGCTGCGGGAGGCCTTCGCGTACAGCCATCGTGAGATCGCGGGGGTGCTCGACCTCGGCGAGGCCAACTGCCGCCAGGTCTACGGGCGGGCGGTGCGGCGCATCACCGCGCCCGAGACTCGTTTCCGGCCCTCGCCCGAGCAGCAGGAAGGGCTCGTGGCGTCCTTCGTCACCGCGGCCCGCGAAGGCGATCTGACCGGTCTGGAGAAGCTTCTCGCGGCCGACGTGACCTGGTGGAGCGACGGCGGCGGCAAGGTCACCGCGGCACGGCTGCCGATCGAGGGCCGCGAGAAGGTCCTGCGGTTCCTGGAGCGCGGCGCGGGGCGCCTCGCCGCGGGCCTGGACCTCACGACGGCCGAGGTCAACGGCGGCCCGGCGCTGCTGGGATGGGCGGGCGAGCGGCTGATGGCGGTGGTGGCGTTCGAGGTCCGCGCCGGGCTGATCGTGCGGGTGCGGGCGGTGGTCAACCCCGACAAGCTGGGGTTCGTGGAGCGGCAGCTCGGCTAGGGGGTGTTTTGAAAGTCCTGTGCGGTGCCCGCGGTGTTCGGTGCGCGCCCTCGGCGTGCCGGACGAAGGCCCTCGTACTGGACGTACTTGGGACTTCGGCCGGTGCGGCGGGGGCGCGTGCCGGGCGCCGCGGGTGCTGTGCGGGACTTTCAAAGCACCCCCTAGGCGGCCGGGCGCTGTCACATCCGCGGGCGCTGTGCGGTCCCGGCTGACAGCGGGTGCTCCGGACGGGAGCGCCTGACATGGAAAGGACTCAACAGCATGACCACGATCCTGGTGACCGGCGGCACCGGAACCCTCGGCCGGCTCGTCGCCGAACGACTGCGCGCGGAAGGTCACGAGGTGCGGGTGCTCAGCCGGCACTCCCAGCCGTACGCCGTGGATCTGCGCGAGGGCGGCGGCGCGCTGGACACCGCCGTCGAGGGCGTGGACACCGTCGTGCACTGCGCCACCACGCAGCGCGGGGGTGACGAGGAGGCGGCCGCGCATCTGATCGAAGCCGCCCGCACGGCAGGCGTCTCCCACCTGGTCTACATCTCGATCGTCGGCGTGGACGTGGTGCCGCTCGGCTACTACAGGACCAAGCTGGCGGTCGAGCGGGTCGTCCAGGAGTCGGGGCTCGGCTGGACGATCCTGCGCACGACGCAGTTCCACGACCTCCCGGTGATGCTCTTCCGGTCGCTCGCGAAACTGCCGGTGATGCTGCTTCCGGCGGGGATCGGTGACCAGCCGATCGAGGTCGCGGAGGTCGCGGTCCGCCTGGCCGAACTCGCTGTCGGCGCACCCGCGGGTCGCGTCGAGGACATGGGCGGCCCTGAGGTTCGTACGCTCCGGGAACTGGCCCACGCCTACCTCCGCGCGACCGGCCGCAGGCGGCCCATCGTCAGCGTCCCCTTGCCGGGCAAGGCCGTTCGCGGTTTCCGGGCCGGCGGCCATCTGGCGCCGGAGCGGGCCGTGGGCAAGGGGACGTTCGAGGAGTACCTGGCTGCGCGGGGTGCCGACGGGCGGTGACGGGTCTCGCCGGGGGCGTTCTGGGGACCGGCGCGGGGGTTCGCCGGGGGCGCTTTCCGGCTGGCGCCGCGCTCGCCACTTGGCGGGCCGCCCCCACGGGCAGGCCGTGCGCCGACCGCGGGCCCGTCGTGGCCGGTCGCGCAGTTCCCCGCGCCCCTATCGGGCGCTACCGCCGGCGTTACTCAGCAGCCCACGCCGGTGCAGCTCAGCGTCCACACGGGCAGGCCGGTGCGCCGACCGCAGGTGGGTTGTGGCTGGTCGCGCAGTTCCCCGCGCCCCTATCGGGCGCTACCGCCGGCGTCGCTCAGCAGCCCACCGGAAGCCCTGCGCCGCCGGCAAACCCAGCGGCGGGAGGCTATCGCTGTGGCGGTGCGAACAGCTCGTCCTGGGCGCCGTCCCGGGCCGTCAGCAACGCGCCGCGTAGGACAGCGTTGCCGCCCAGGGCGCTTGCCCGGACCTCGGCCGGCAAGGGCGACATGCGGGCAAGCCGCTGCTCGACTCGGGCGGCGAGTACGTCGCCGCCCGCCTGCCCTACCTCACCGCCGAGGACAACGCAGCCGGGGTCGAGCACGGCGACGACCGAGGCGGCGCCGATGGCGACGCGGTCGGCCAGGGCGTCGAGGAAGCGGGCGGCGGCGGGGGCTCCGTCGGCGCCGTCCACCGCCTCCCGCACCAGCGCCGCCGCGCGCGGCTCATGTGCCGTCGGCTCCGCCGTGAGCCCGTGTTCCATGGCGAGCCGGGCGATCGCCGCGGCCCCGGCGAGGGAGTGGAAGCCGCCTTCGCAGTCCGTCGCCGAGGGGAGGGTGGTCGTGCCGGGGACCGGGAGGAAGCCGATTTCGCCGGTGCCGCCGGAGGCACCGCGGCGGAGGGAACCGTCGAGGACGACGGCGGCGCCGGTGCCGTGGCCGAGCCAGAGCAGGACGAAGGTGTCACGGTCGCGGGCGGCGCCGTCGCGCTGTTCGGCGAGGGCGGCCAGGTTGGTCTCGTTCTCGACGATCACCCGGGCCGGCAACCGCTCCTGGAGGGCGGCGACCAGCCGGCGGTGCCACTGGGGCAGGCCCGAGGAGTCGCGGAGTTCGCCGGTGGCGGGGTCGATGAGGCCGGGCGCGCCGATCCCGACGGTGTGCAGCCGCTCGGCCCCCGCCTCCTTCGCGGCGCGCTCCACGAGGGCGACCGCCTGCTCGACGGCGGGCCCCGTACCGGCGTCGTCCGCGATGGGCACCGAAGCCCGGGCGAGCTCCGCACCCAGCAGGTCGGAGACCACCACGGAGACGCTCTCGGTACGGACGTCGAGGGCGGCGAGGTACGCCCGGTCGGCGACGATGCCGTAGAGCCTGGCGTTCGGTCCGCGCCGCTGCTCCCCCGACTCCCCCACCACCGCGATCAGCCCGGCGGCCGCGAGGCGCTCGACCAGGTCGGCGACCGTGGGCCGGGACAGTCCGGTGAGCTGCTTCAACTGCCCGGCCGTCAGGGGGCCTTCCTGCTGGAGCAGCCGCAGGGCGAGCCGGTCGTTGATGGCTCGGGCCGTGCTCGGGGACGCGGGTGCGGGCATGCCGGGGATCCTCCCAGATCACGCGGGCCGTACCGCCGTCGGCCCGAGGGTGGCACCTTATCGCCTATCTATCAGGCAGGGTTCCTGATAGTTTACGGCGTCAGCACGGGAAGCAGAGCCGGGAGGGGCCGGAAGATGAGTGATGTGGTCTACGACCAGCGCGAGGTGAAGCAGGCCCGGTACGCGGTGGCCACCGTGTTCGCGGTGCACGGCGCGGTCACCGGCTCCTTCGCGACCCGGGTGCCGTGGATCCAGGACCACGCCTCGGTGGGTACGGGCCAGCTCGGGTTCGCCCTCGCCTTCACGGCCTTCGGCGCCTCCGTCTCGATGCCGCTCGCCGGCCGGATCAGCCACCGCTTCGGCAGCCGTACGGCCCTGCGCGGCCTGCTCGCGCTCTGGACGCTGGCCCTGACCCTCCCTTCCCTCGCGCCGAACCTGCTCACACTGTGCGTCGCGATGTTCACCTACGGCGCCACGGCGGGCATGGCGGACGTCGCGATGAACGCCCTGGGCGTCGAGGTCGAGAACCGCCTCGGCAAGTCGATCATGTCCGGGCTGCACGGCATGTGGAGCGCGGGTGCCCTGGTCGGCTCGGCAGCAGGCACGCTCGCCGCGCACCTGGGTTCCGACGCACGGGTGCACCATGCGCTGGCGGCCGCGGTGCTGACGGTGCTGGGCCTGATCGCCTGCCGGTGGGTGTTCGACCTGAGGGCCACCGAGGACGAGGAGCCGCCCCCGCGGTTCGCGCTGCCGCCGAGGTCGGCGCTGCTCATCGGCGCGGTCGGGTTCTGTGCGGTGTTCGCCGAGGGCGCCAGCCTCGACTGGTCGGCGGTGTATCTGCGGGACCGCCTGAGCAGCTCCGCCGGCCTCGCGGCCGCGTGCACGACGGGCTTCATGCTCACCATGGCGGTCGCCCGGATCGTGGGCGACGCGGTGGTGAACCGCTTCGGCACGGTGCGCACGGTCCGCACGGGTGGATTCCTCGCGACGCTGGGCGGCTTGCTCGTCGTGGTGGCCGGGAACCCGGCGGTGGCCATGACCGGCTTCGCGCTGATGGGCCTCGGCATCGCGGTCGTCGTCCCGCTCTGCTTCGCCGCGGCAGGACGCAGTGGTCCGAACCCGAGCCAGGCCATCGCGGGCGTCGCGACCGTGACGTACACCTCGGGCCTGGTCGCCCCCAGCGTGATCGGCGGACTGGCCCAGACGACGAGCCTGATGGTGTCGTTCATCCTGGTCACGGTGCTGGCGTCCGGGCTCGCCGTCTTCGCGGGCGTGCTGCGCGCGGGCGATCGCGACCGTCCGAGGATCAGCTCCCCGAGCGCGGCGGTTTCCGGCCCGCGCTCCTGAACAGGTCGCTCAACGACGCGGGGTGCGGCGGCGGTCACGGGTGGGGCTCCTGAGAAGTACGGGACGGGAGTGCGGTGGCTGAAAACCGCGGCTCCATCCCGAGCTGACGCTCAGGAGCCCTGGCCCGTGAGGGCCCCCGCTCCGTCCGGGCTCAGCCCGCTATCGAGTCCAGTTGCTCAGCGGCGGGCCGCAGCGCCCACAGGTCGCCGCCCGGCGGTGCCTCCAGCTTCGGGACGGCGGTCTTGGCCGCCCTGTCCCCCGCGTCGGCGGCGGCGTGGACGACGTCGCTCGCCGCGTAACGGTGGAACTCGAGTTCCGGATACGGCCACGGCCGGGCCCCCGTGGCGGCGGGCAGCAGGTAGTCGACCGCTCCGAACAGGCTCTGCCCGTCCGGCCCCCGGTAGGTCCAGAGGTTCACGCCGACATGCCGGCCGATGGCGGCGAGCCGGGTGTAGGCGACCAGGTCGAAGGTCGAGTAGTGCCAGCTGCGGGTGCGGGCCAGTTCCTGCGGCTGGCTCCCGTCGGCGGCTATCTGCAGGTCGATCCGCCGGGCACGGGAGTCCAGGACGGTCCGCCGGGCGAGATCCCTGTCGCCGGTGGCGTACGCGAGGGCGGCGAGCTGGAGGTCGTAGAAGGTGCCGTGGTTGTTCTTGGCGGCGCCCTCCTCCTTGCCGAAGGCGCTGTCCGCCAGCCAGTCGCGGAAGTCGGCGTTCCAGGCGCGCATCGCCGTCCGGTCACTCTTCGACCAGCCGGGAGCGCCCGTGTTCAGCAGGGCGATCGCGTCCAGGACGCTGGTGTAGGACTGTGAGAAGTCGATGATGCCGATGGCCCGGCCGTCGTACTTGCAGGGGATGAACTGGCCGTGCTCCAGCTCGGGGTTCATCCGCGTGGCCGGGTCGAGGAACCAGGTCCGCAGGACGGCGGCGGCCTTCTCGGCGTACTGCTTTCTGCCGGTGTAGTACCAGGCGAGGGAGAGTTCGTATGTCGAGTCGAAGACCTTCTCGGCGTCCTGGCGGTCGGTGCCCGTGTCGACCTCGGGATTGCGCTGCCCGTCGCGCTGGACGTAGGGGCAACCCCAGGGATTGTCGGCCGACTTGGGCTGCGAGGGCCACCAGTACGGGGCCTGACTGAGGTAGTCGTGGACGTCACCGCCCGGGGCGGGTCTCGGCTTGTCGACGACCGTCCAGGGGCCCTGGCCGAGCCAGTTGTCGGCGCGCGCGGTCAAGTCCCGCAGCGCTCCCTTCAGTTGGGGGTCTCCTTGGTCCAGGCGGACCTTCGCCTGCTGGAGCCGGGTGCCGTCGAGGACGACGGTGCCCGGCACCTTCGGCGCCACAGGCGCCGCAGCGGCGGCCGGGGCCGGAGCGGAGGGGACGGCGACGGCGACGGCCGCGCACACGGCCGCGGCCGTCAGCAGAATCCGGAAGCGGGGTCTTGCACTCATCCAGCACTCCCATCAGGGATACAGGTATGTGAACAGAGTTCATGAGTGGGACCGTGCGAGCGTAGGACCGCCAGGTGCACATGACAATGGTCCGGACAAAGCTTCACGTACGAGGAAAGCGAACCCCCACCATGGATCTCGGCGTCCGCTGGAAACTGCACGGCGACGGGCGCACGCCCGCACCCGGAGCGGTGGTCCGCCCCGACGAACGCCTCTCGTGGCCGCGCACGATCGGGCTCGGCGCCCAGCACGTGGTGGCCATGTTCGGGGCGTCGTTCGTCGCACCGGTCCTCATGGGCCTGGACCCCAATCTGGCGATCATGATGTCCGGCGCAGCGACCGTGATCTTCCTGCTCGCGACCCGCGGCCGGGTGCCCAGCTACCTCGGCTGCTCGCTCTCCTTCGTGGGTGTCGCGGCGGTGATCCGCGCGCAGGGCGGCAGCAGTGCGACCGTGACGGGCGCGGTCCTCGTCGTGGGCGCCGTGCTGTTCCTGGTGGGGCTCGCGGTCCAGCGGTTCGGGGCGCGGATCATCCACGCCGCGATGCCGCCGATCGTCACCGGCGCCGTCGTCATGCTGATCGGCTTCAACCTCGCGCCGGTCACCGCCTCGACGTACTGGCCGCAGGACCAGTGGACGGCGTTGCTGGTGATGCTGTTCACCGGTCTGGCCGTGGTATGCCTGCGCGGTTTCTGGTCGCGGGTCGCGATCTTCCTGGGGCTGATCTTCGGGTACGGGATCTCATGGGCGTTCGACCGGATCTTCGGGAAGATCCACTCGGTCGACGCGAGCGGAAAGCTCACCGACCACTGGCGCCTTGATCTGTCCGGTGTCGGCAACGCGGACTGGATCGGCCTGCCCTCCTTCCACGGGCCGTCCTTCCAGTGGTCGGCGATCCTCGTGGCGCTGCCCGTCGTCATCGCGCTGGTCGCCGAGAACGCCGGACACGTCAAGGCGGTCGGCGAGATGACCGGCGATCCGCTGGACGACAAGCTGGGCACCGCCATCTCCGCGGACGGCGTCGCCTCGATGCTCTCCACCGCGGTCGGCGGCCCGCCCAACACCACGTACTCGGAGAACATCGGCGTGATGGCCGCGACCCGCGTCTACTCCACGGCCGCGTACTGGGCCGCCGCCGGCTTCGCTCTCCTCTTCGGCGTCTGCCCGAAGTTCGGTGCGATCGTCGCCGCGATCCCGGGCGGGGTGCTCGGCGGGATCACCGTCATCCTGTACGGCATGATCGGCCTGCTCGGCGCGCAGATCTGGCTCAACGCCCGGGTGGACCTGCGCAATCCGCTGAACCTGGTGCCGGCCGCCGCGGGCATCATCATCGGCGTCGGCGGCGTCACCATGAAGTTCACCGACACCTTCTCGCTCAGCGGCATCGCGCTCGGCACGCTCGTGGTGATCACCGGTTACCACGCCCTGCGGGCGATGGCCCCGGCGCACCTCAAGTCGCAGCAACCGCTGCTGGACGAAGGCACCTCGTCCTACGACACCGAGTCCGACGCAGCCTCTCAGCGCGCCAACTCGTAGGCGTACGCGGGCGAGAAGGCCCCCGGCGAGCCCTTGCAGCCGTCGGACTCGCCCGGCAGCTTGACCCAGAGATAGGCGTCGATCCGTGCCTCACCGGTCCGCAGGGTCGGCGCCTGTCCGATCTTCCGGCCGTCCGGATCGCACCACTCGCCGTCGGCCGGGGCGCCGTTGCCGTTGCGGCTGGTGTCGACGACGGCCCCCAGGCTCGCCGGGCCGCCCAGCGCGGACAGCACCTGACGGGCGTAGGCGATCTCCGCGCTCGTGCGGTGGAAGTTGGACACGTTGGTGAAGACGCCGTCGGAGGCGCCGGCCGAGGCGGCGCCCGCCTGCTTGAGGAGGGCGGCCTGCTGGGCGGCCGGGTTCCAGTCGGAGTGGCCCGCGTCGAAGTAGACCCGGGCCTGCGGGTCCGCGGCCTTGAGGACGCGGCCCGCGCGGGCCAACGAGGCGAAGCGGTCGGCCCGTTCGCCCGTGGTGAGGCAGTCGGACTGGGCGATGGAGTCGGGCTCCAGGATCACGATGACCTCGCCGGCGCCGAGGCCCGCCGCGAAACGGTCCATCCAGCCGTCGTACGCGGTGAGGTCGGGCGCCCCGCCCTCCGAGGCGCCGCCGCAGTCGCGCTGGGGTATGGCGTACGGCACGACGACCGGGACGCGGCCCTGCGCGGCGGCGGCCGAGGTCACCGCCCTGACGCGGCCGGTGATGGCGGACGGCGTGAAGTCCGCGAACCAGACGGCGGCGGGGCGGTCGGCGATCCGGGAGGCGATGACCGCTCGCCGCGCGTCGCCGGGATGGGAGGAGACCCAGTCCAGGACCTGGGAGTCGGAGTGGCGGTAGAGCCGCGCGGAGCCGTTCGCCGTCTCCCGCGGAGTGGTCCTGGCGGGCTCGGGGCGCGGTTTCGCCGAGGACTTGACCGTCGAAGGGGAGGGCGAGGCCGGGGTCTTCGACGGCGAGGGCGTGGGCACAGCGGGCTGTGGTCGCAGGCTCGGCGAGCGGGTCACCAGAGGCCTGGCGTCGGTCGACGGGCGGCCGTCGGCGAGGGCGGACATCACCCCGGTCGCGCTGCCGACCGCGACCACGAGCGAGGCGGCAGCGACCATGGCGCTGCGCCGGGCGGCCCGCCTGCGCTCGGCCCTGCGTGCGGCCAGGCGCTGGGCGCGTAAGCCTGACACCTGCGCTCCCCCCTCCGGCCGCGGCCGCGTTCCCCCGTTCTGGGGAAGCGTCCGGCCCGGCGGCAGTGCGGCCAGCCTAGGACTGGGACCCTGCCCCCATGGCGCAGTTGGAACAGTTCACCCCTTCCGTATACGCAATGGACACCGTCGTCCTCCGCATGCGCGCCCTGGCCGCCGCCCTCCCGGAGCGGGACGGGATCGCGGTCTTCAACCGTGTCTACCTCGCCGTCACGGAGGAGATCGACCGGCGCCTGGACGCCGGGGAGTTCGCGGACACCGAGGCGGCGATCACGCTGGACGTGCGGTTCGCGGAGCGCTATCTGAACGTGGCCGAGGAGGGGTGGCCGCCCGCCTGCTGGCGGCCGCTGCTGCAGTTCCGTCGTCATCCCGGAGTACGTCCGCTGCAGTTCGCGCTCGCGGGCATCAATGCGCACATCGGGCACGATCTGGCGCTCGCGGTGGTGGACGCCTGCCGTACGCTCGGCTGCGAACCGGCAGACCTGGAGGACGAGTTCGACCGCGTGGGCGATGTCCTCGTCTCGTTGGAGGAGCGCATCCGCGAAGATCTGATGCCGGGCCCCGACGTCCTCCAGATCGCCGACCCGCTCACCCATCTGCTCGGCTCCTGGAGCCTGGAGCGGGCCCGCGAGGCGACCTGGTCGGCGGCCCGGGCCCTGTGGGCCCTGCGCGGACTGCCCGATCTTGCGGAGGAGTTCGGACAGCGCCTCGACGGGGCGGTCGGTTTCGCGGGCCGCATGCTGCTCACGCCGCTGCCGGACTGATCCGGACACCTGGTGGCCGGTTCCCACCCAAGATCGCCCGAACTCCTCGGTGAACGTTGTACGTTCGACATGATCTGACCACGTGTCGAAGGAGCGGTGGGCATGGCGACAAGGCTCGGACTCGGACTTCCCCAGAACAGGCAGTACGACCTCGGACGCGACGTGCCCGACGTGGCGCGCACCGCCGAGAACATCGGCTACGAGAGCCTCTGGGTGTACGAGCGGGCGCTGTTCCCCGAGCCCGCCACCCAGGGCCTGTACGGGATCGAGGGCCTCCCCTGGCCGGACAGCTACCGCGGCGTGGCCGAGCCGCTGGTCACCCTCACGCTCGCCGCCGCGGCCACCGAGCGGGCCCGGCTCGGCAGCAGCGTCCTGATCGCCCCGCTGCACGTGCCCTTCCAGCTCGCCAAGTCCCTCGCCGCACTGGACTCCGCGAGCGGCGGCCGGGTCCTCGCGGGCTTCGGCACGGGCTGGTCCCACGACGAGTACGCGGCCGCGTCGGTACGGCCGTTCGAGGAGCGCGGGCAGGCGCTGGACGAGCTGATCGAGGTGTGCCGCGCGGTGTGGGGCCCGGACCCGGTGTCGTACGACGGACACCTCACGAAGATCGCCTCGGCCGCCGTCGGCCCCAAGCCCGCCCGGCCGATCCCGATCCTGCTGGCGGCGGGCTCGAAGAAGGCCCAGCGCCGTCTGGTCGACCACGCCGACGGCTGGCTGCCGGTGGGGATGGGCGCCGAGGCACTCGCCGCGCAGTGGCGCGGCCTCCAGGAGCTGGCCGCCGAGCGCGGCCGCACCGAGCCGATACTGACGGCCCTGCGCACCAATGCGCGCTACCAGGCCAAGGGGTACGACGGCGCCGACCGGGCCCCCTTCCGCGGCAGCGTCGACCAGATCGTCGACGACCTGGCCGCACACGCCGAGGTCGGTCTCGACGAGATCCTGATCGACCTCCAGGGCTCCACACGCGACGCCGAGGAGCTCAAGGAGGTCGCCGCCGAGGTGTACGAGAAGGCGCGCGCGGCCGGGATTTGACGGCCTGTCAGTCCTCGGGCAGCTCGACCGGCGCGATCTCGTCGTAGACGTCGCCGGGCCCGGGGTTGGTCGGGTCGGTGGTGCCGCCCAGCTGGTGCATGACGCCCCAGACCGCGTTCAGCGCGGTCTGGACGGCGCCCTCCGCCCAGCCCGCGGTCCAGGAGATGTCGTCGCCGGCGAGGAAGATGCCGCGCTTGTCCGCGGCGAGCCGGTCCTGCATGAAGTGCGTGAACAGGCGCCGCTGGTAGCGGTAGTGGCCGGGCAGGTTGGCCTTGAACGCGCCCATGAAGTAGGGCTCGTTCTCCCAGGAGACGGTCACCGGGTTGCCGATGATGTGCTTGCGGATGTCGACGTTCGGGTAGATCTCGCCGAGCGACTTCAGCATGACCTCCATCCGCTCGTTCGCGGACAGCGGCAGCCACTTCAGGCTGTCGTCGCACCACGTGTACGAGAGGCAGATGACGGCGGGCTTGTCCGGGCCCTCGTCGAGGAGGTAGGTGCCGCGCGTCATACGGTCGGTGAGCGTCATCGACATGACATCGCGGCCCGTGACCTCGTCCTTGTCCAGCCAGAACGGCCGGTCCACGGGGACGAAGAGCTTGCTCGACTCCATGTAGTGCGTACGCTCGATCGCCGTCCAGTGGTCGATCGGGAAGAGCGAGTCGTCGCAGGCGATCTTGGAGAGCAGCATCCAGGACTGGGCGGTGAAGATCGCCGCCTGGTACGTACGGATGTCGCCGTTCGCGTCCGTCACCGTGATCCGGTTGCCGGAGGTGCGGTTGAGGCGCGTCACGGCGGGGCGCGGCTGCCCGTTGACGTGCAGGGTCGCCAGCGAGGTGCCGTAGGCCCAGTGCACGATCTTCTCGGGCTCGCGCTCCCACAGGCGCGTCGGCAGCTGCTGGGAGCCGCCGACGATGCCGCGGTGGTGGTCGTCGGCCTCGGTGTAGACGACGCGCAGGATCTCCAGGATGGAGTTGGGGAAGTCGGTGTCCCAGCCGCCGGTGCCGAAGCCGACCTGGCCGAAGATCTCGCGGTGCCGGAAGGACTTGAAGGACTCCGACTCGCACAGGAAGCCGTAGAAGGTCTGGTTGTCGAGCTTCTCGACGAGCTTCGCCCAGATCTCGCGGATGCGCGGGATGTCGCGCTCGCGCATGGCCTGGTTCATGTCGGAGAAGTCGGCGCCCTCTTCCAGGCAGGCGTTCCACGCGTTCATCACGTCGCGGTAGACCTGCGGCAGGTCGTCGACGGAGGTCGCGTAGTGCGACTCGCCCTTCAGGTCGACGACCGTCGAAGGCGTCGACTCCGCAAGGGGGTTGGGGAACGGCCGGGTTTCGAGGCCCACCAGGTCGATGTAGTGCTGCAGCGCCGTGGAGGACGGCGGGAAGCGCATCGCCCCCATCTCGGCGGTCAGCGCCGGGTCGCAGCCCTCGAAGCCGACGGTGCGCAGCCGGCCGCCGATTTGGTCCGCCTCGTAGACGACCGGCTTCAGGCCCATCTTCATCAGCTCGTACGCGGCCACGATGCCGGACAGGCCGCCGCCGATGACGGCGACCTCGGTGCCGTGCTCGGTCGCCGGTATCTGGCCGAGGCCCGCGGGGTGCGCGAGGAAGTCGTCGTACGCGTACGGGAAGTCCGGGCCGAACATGGTGATCGGCGGCTGCTGCACGTCGGCGTGCTGGACGGCGTTGGGCACGGTGGACGTCATGGGGTACGGACTCCTTGCGCGAAAGCTGGTGAGGGGAAGGCTGGTTGACCGCTCGTCAGATCAGGGACCCGTAGAGACCGGGGCGGCGGTCCTGCAGATACGGGTTCGCCTCGCGCGAGGCCGCGAGAGCAACCGGGTCGGCGTCGGCGAGGACCAACTCCTCGCCGCGGCCCGCCCGGGCGCGCGCGACTCCGTCGGGACCGGCGAGCGCGGAGAGGCCGACGAACTCGAACTCCCCCTCCTGGCCGACCCGGTTGACGTACGCGATGTACATCTGGTTCTCGAAGGCGCGCACCGGGACGAGGGACTCGGCGACGAACTGGAAGGGGTGCATCTGCGCGGTGGGCACCAGGAGGAGGTCGGTGCCGGCGAGGGCGTGCGCGCGGACGTTCTCCGGGAACTCGACGTCGTAGCAGATCATGAGCCCGACGCGGAGACCACCCAGCTCGGCCTGGACGACGGGCTGGTCGCCGGGCGTGAAGTGATCGCGCTCGAAGCCGCCGAAGAGGTGGGTCTTGCGGTAGTTCGCGAGGCGGCTGCCGTCGGCGGAGATCAGCTGGACGGAGTTGAAGACCGCGTCCGCGGAGCGCTCCGGGTAGCCGTAGGCGATCGCGACGCCGTGCCGGCCGGCGGTCTCGGCGATCGCGTCGGCGGACTCCCCGTCGGCGCTCTCGGCGAGGTGGGCGATGTCGTCGCCGATCGCGTACCCGGTCAGGAACATCTCCGGTGCCACCAGGAGCCCGGCGCCCGCGGCGGCGGCGCGGCCCGCGGCCTCGTCGAGAACCTTCAGGTTCACGGCGACGGAGCCGGGGCGGCCGGAGCTCTGGAGCAGGGCTGTGCGCATGCGTGTGCCTCACCGGTACGGAGGGGTTGGTGGGGGCCGGACGGGCCCAGATAGACGGTACGGTCGCCGGGCTGGGCCGGACAAGAAGGAGCCGTTGCGCGCCGGTGAACGATTCGTTGCGTGCACCACCGCCCCGACGGCGATTCGTTGCGCGCCCCGAGACGTACCCCGGGTCCTCCTGGAGGCGTAGGTCACGGCGGCGTCCCCGCCGGGCGGCGGAGGCCGGGTGACGTCCGCGGCCCGATGTACCCGGCGGGCATCGGCGGAACAGTAGTGGCTGTCCCTCTCACCTGCGGAAAGGACCGCCATGAACCGCGTCACCCGTTGTACGGGGATCGCCGTGCTCATCACCGCCGTACTGTTCACCGCCGGGGCGGCGGGATCCGCCGTGGCCTCGAACGGAAACGACCATCACCGGCGCGAGGCCGCCGCGCTCACCGGCACCGCCAAGCTGTACCGCGTAGCGGGCGACGACATCACCTTCTCCTTCGACGCCCATCTGGCGGCCAAGGACAACGACGACCCGTCGAAGGCAACGGGCACGTTCCGCTTCAGCCACTACCTGAACGGCGACGGCGCGTATGCCAAGGCCAAGGTCGACTGCCTGGTCACCGGCGGCAAGGTGGCCGTGGTCTCCGGTGTCATCACCGAGTCCGACCTGCCCGGAGCCAAGGGCAAACGGGTCGGTGTCACCGTCCACGACCTCGGCCGCCACGACCGCCTCGGCTACAGCTGGGCGTCGGTCGGTAATCCGGCGGAGACCAAGGACCTGCCCAAGTGCGTCAGCTCGGCGCCCTTCGAGAGGGTCAAGCAGGGCACCGGCGACTTCACGGTGGTGCCCTGGCAGCCGAAGTTCTAGTCGGTCCGGAAGGTCGTGATCACGGCCGCGTGGTCCGACGGCCAGTCGTTGTCCGCCACGTCGGGCCAGGGACGCGGGGTGCCGCTGACGAAGGTGCGGGAGTCGAGCACCTTCAGGCCGCGGTGCAGGACGTAGTCGATCCGGTCCTGTGGCTCGGGGCGCCCGCTGCCGTCCTCGTGCTCCGCGTGGATCGGCGACCAGGTGGGGCCGGGGTGGGCGACCGGGTCGGGGTGCGCCTCGCGGTAGGAGTCGCGCAGTCCCGCCTCCTCGGCCGCCTTGGTGACCGGCCAGGTCACGTGCGGCCAGTCCAGGTGCGAGGGCGCGTTGAAGTCGCCCACGAGAACCACGGGGGTGCTCTCGTCGCACGACTCGGCGATCCGCCGCAGCGTGTCCCGCATCTGGGCGAGCCTGACCTCCTCGTGGGCGATCAGTTCGCCCGCCGGGAGGCCGTCGAAGGCGGACTCGTAGGGCCCGTACGGCGTGTAGTGGAGGTGGGCGGTCCAGACGTCCACCTCCCGCGTCGCGCCGATGCGGATGCGCGCGCCGGCAGCTCCGTAGAAGCCGACGTCCGGGTCGCCGAGGCGGGCGGTGATCGGGTAGCGGCTGAGGACGCCGAGGTTCTCGCCGGCCCGGTGGTGGTGCCAGCCGAGGGCCTCGGCGAGTTCCTGGGCCGCGGTGCCGCCGGTCTCCTGGAGGCCCACGACATCGGCGCCGGTCTCCAGGATCACCTTGAGCTGCTTGGCCCGGTGGTCGTCGACCGGTGTGCCGCCGAGCCAGAGGTTCCAGCTCATGACGCGGATTTCCCGGGGCACGACCAGGGCCCGCAGCAGGGCCGGGTCCACCTCCTCCAGGCTGGCCAGCACGGTCCGTCCGGGCGCCGGGCCGATCGGTGCGAGCGAAGGCACGGCGAGCACCGCGCAGCCCGCCGCCTCGGCCGAGGCGACCCCCGTCCCGGTGTCCTCGACGGCCACGCAGCCTGCCGGATCCACTCCGAGGGCACGGCAGGCCGCGAGGTAGGGATCCGGGGCGGGCTTGGTGTGCTCGGTGTCGTCGGCGGTGACGGAGACCGCGAAGCGTTCGGCTCCGAGGGCTTCGAGGACGGTGTCGGCGACCGCCCGCGGCGACGCGGTGACCAGCGCGGTCGGTACGCCGTCCCGGGCGAGGGCGTCGAGCAGGCCGAGCGCACCGGGGCGCGGCACGATGCCGGTACGCACACGCTCGGCGAACTCCCGGTGCAGCTCCCCGGCGATCGCCTCGGCCGCCGCACCCGTGCCGCGCCCCAGCCAGGCGGCGGTGTGCTCGACCGGGCGCCCCAGCACCTCCGGCTGATCGGCTTCGCCGAGCGGTCTGCCGAGCCCGGCGGCCACCAGGTCCACCGCCTCCCACCACAGCCGCTCGGTGTCCACGAGCGTGCCGTCCATGTCGAACAGAACGGCCTGGAGGGTGGGTTGGGGGGTGGTGCGGTGGGTCACGGTGCTCTCTCTCGGTCGGCGGGTGGGGTTCAGTGCGTGCGCTCGGCGACCAGCACCGGTCGCTCGGGCAGCGTCACCGTCACGGCGGCACCGGCGCCCAGCATGACGGCGTCGTGGGTCGGCAGGTCGGCCTTGACCTCGGTCGCGTCGGGGAGTCGTACGGTCACGCGGGTCGCGGCGCCCAGGAAGGCGGTGGCGACGACGCGCGCGGTGCCCTGGTCGTAGGCCGCGATGTGCACGGCCTCGGGCCGCACCAGCACGTCCACCTCCGGGCCGGCCGGCGCTTCCCCGTCGACCGGCAGCCGCTGTCCCAGCACCTCGACCGCCCCGTCGGACAGCCGTCCCGGAATCCGGCTCATCGTGCCGACGAACTCGGCGACGAAGGCGGTGGCCGGCCGGCCGTACAACTCGGCGGGGGCGGCGCACTGTTCGAGCCGTCCGGCCCGCATCACGGCGACCCGGTCCGCCATGGACAGCGCCTCTTCCTGATCGTGCGTCACGAACAGGGTGGTGATGCCGAGTTCCTGCTGGAGGCGGCGGATCTCCTCGCGCAGGGTGAGCCGCACCTTCGCGTCGAGCGCCGACAGGGGTTCGTCGAGCAGCAGGACGCGCGGGCGCAGAGCGAGCGCGCGGGCCAGCGCGACACGCTGCTGCTGGCCGCCGGAGAGCTGGTGCGGGAACCGCTCGCCCTTGTCGGCGAGTCCCACCAGGTCGAGCAACTCGGCGGCCCGGGTGCGCCGTTCGGCCGTACGGACCTTGCGCATCCGCAGTCCGAAGCCCACGTTGTCGACTGCGCTGAGGTGCGGGAAGAGGCTGTACGCCTGGAAGACCATCCCGGCGTCGCGGCGGTGGGCCGGGACGCGCGTGACGTCCTCGCCGTCGACCAGCACCTGGCCGGAGTCGGGGTGCTCGAATCCGGCGAGCATGCGCAGCGCGGTGGTCTTGCCGCAGCCGGACGGGCCGAGCAGGGCGAGCAGTTCGCCCGGCTGGACGATCAGGTCGAGGCCGTCGAGGGCGACGGTCGGGCCGAACTCCCGGCGCAGGCCCCGGAATTCGACGGTGGCCGCCTTGCCGACGGCCGTCTTCTCAAGCGTGGTGGTGGTCATGCGTTCATCCCCGGGATGCGGCGGTACGGGAGCGTCCGCCGAGGCCGGCGAGCGCGAGGAGCAGTGCCCAGGTGACGAGCAGGCTGAGCACGGAGACGGCGACGGACAGCTGGGCCTGCGAGCTGCCGACGGTGTAGATCCACACGGCGAAGGGCCGGAAGCCGAGCAGCTGCGCCACGGTGAACTCGCCGAGCACCAGCGCCAGGGTGAGGAAGGAGGCGTTGAGCAGCGCGCCGCGCAGATTGGGCAGTACCGCCTGCACGAGGGCCTGCGGCCAGTTCGCCCCGCAGCTGCGCGCCGCCTCGACCAGCGTGCGCACGTCCATGGCGCGCAGCCCGGCGTCCAGCGCCCGGTACACGAAGGGCAGCGCCATCACGACGTAGGCGAGAACGAGGACGAAGGGGAAGTCCGGGTTCTGGATCGCGACGAACGTCTCGAACAGCGGCGTACGGGAAAGGTGTTCGGGCCCCCACTTCAGGATCGTGCTGATGCCGGCGACGAACGCGATGGGCGGCACGACCAGCGGCAGCGAGCAGACGACCTCGACGACGGGACGCAACCGGGGCGCGCCGAGCCGCAGCGCGACCATGGCGGGCACCATCAGCAGCAGCACCACCGCGATGGTGGCGGCGGCCAGTTCCAGCGAGAGCACCAGGCTGGAGGTGAAACCGTCGGCCGAGACGATCTGCCGGTAGGCGTCGAAGCTGACCCCGCCCGGCACGTCGACCGTGAAGATCACGGACGCGGCGAGCGGGACCAGGAAGTAGACGGCGGCGCAGGCGAGGACGGCCCAGCGCCACGGATTCAGGCGAGCCATCGTGCACTCCGTCGTTGCAGGGGCAGGTAGACGGCCATGACCAGGCCCGCGATGAGGACCATGTCGAGGCTGAGGGCGAGCGCCACGTTCTCCTGGCCGACCAGGACGTTGCCGGAGATGGCGTCGGCGATCTGCAGGGTGACCAGCGGGACCGAACTGCCCACCATGGCCGCGGCGGTGGCGTACGCGGCGAAGGCGCTGCCGAAGAGGAGAACGAGGCCGCCGAGCAGGGAGGGTGCCAGGACCGGCAGCGCCACGTGCCGCCAGTACTGGACACCGGTGGCGCCGTTGTTCTGCGCCGCCTCGCGCCACTGGGTGCACAGTCCGTCGAGGGCGGGCGTGATGGTGAGGACCATCAGCGGGATCAGGAAGTAGAGGTAGACGAGGACCAGGCCCCAGAAGCTGTAGAGGTCCCAGCCGTGGTCCTTGAGGCCGAGGTGGGTGGTGAGCACACCGGCGTTGCCGAGGGTGGCGACGAAGGCGAAGGCGAGCGGGACGCCGCCGAAGTTGGCGAGGACCCCGGAGGCGGTGAGCACGGCCTCGCGCAGTGCGCGGGAGCGGGAGGTCACCACGGCCTGGGCGAGCGGCAGTCCGAGCACGGCCGCGAGTCCGGCGGAGACGGCGGAGAGCTTGACGCTGCCGAGGAGGGCGGTGAGGTAGGCGCCCTGCACGGAGTCCGTCATGTTGGACGCCGTGTACGAAGTGGCGCCGGTGGCCTGGTCCTTGACGGTGAAGGCGCCGTTCAGCATGGCCAGGGCGGGGATCCCGAAGGCGATCGCGACGAAGACGAGCAGCGGGACGACGGCGAGCCAGCCGGGGGCGCGGCGCCGCCGCTGCTGCTGGGGAGCAGCGGCGGGCGCCACGTCGGCCTCGGTGAGGACGGCGGTCATCCGGAGACGGCCTTGCCCCAGCCCTGGGCGAGGACGCCCTTGGCCTTGCTCTGCTGGGCCTCGGTCGGGAAGCTCGGCGTGCCCGACACCTTCGGGAGCTTGGCGGCGGCGGTCTTGTCGAGCGTGCCGGCCTTCTCCATGGCGGTCATCAGGGCCGGGCGGGCGTACCCCTTGAGCCAGAGGTTCTGGCCCTCGGCGCTGTAGAGGTACTCCTGCCACAGACGGGCGGCCGCCGGGTGCGGGGCGTCCTTGTTGATGGCCTGGGAGTAGTACTGGGAGAACTTGCCGTCGGAGGGGACCGCGACCTTCCAGTCGACGCCCTTGGACGTGAACTCCTCGGCGTACCCGGCGTTCAGGTAGTCCCAGTCGATGCTGATCGGGGTCTCGCCCTTCTCGACGGTGGCCGGGGTCGACTCGACGGGCGTGTAGTTGCCGTTCTTCTTCAGCTTGGCGAAGAAGTCCAGGCCGGGCTGGATGTCGTCGAAGGAGCCTCCGCTGGCCAGCGAGGCCGCCCATACGCCGCCGAAGGCCGAACCCGACTTGGTGGGGTTGCCGTTGAGGGCGACCTGGCCCTTGTACTGCGGCTTGAGCAGGTCCGCGAAGGTCGTCGGACAGGTCTTGACTCGCTTCGCGTCGCAGCCGATGGAGATGTAGCCGCCGTAGTCGTTGAACCACTGCCCCTTCGGGTCCTTCTGGCCCTCGGGGATGTCACCGAAGCCGGCCGGCTTGTAGGGCGCGAGCAGGCCCTGCTGTGCGGCGCTCAGCGCGAAGGAGCTGCCGAGGTCGAGGACGTCCGGGGTGCGGTCCTGTCCCTTCCTCGACGTCACGGCGTTGATCTCGTCCTGGCTGGAGCCGTCCGGGTTCTCGACCTCGACCTTGATGCCGTACTTCTTCTTGAACCCGTCGAGGAGGGCTCCGTAGTTGGCCCAGTCGCGGGGCAGCGCGATCGCGTGCAGCGCGCCTTCCTTCTTGGCCGCCTTGACCAGCGCGTCCATTCCGCCGAAGTCCTTGGCGGAGGTCGCGGTGGCGGCGCTCTTGCCGTCGGCGGTGGTCGACGCGTTGTCGGGGGCCGCGCCGCACGCGCTGAGGGCGAAGGCTGCGGCGATGGCGAGTGAGCCGCCGATGACGGCTGTTCTCGGCAGGGACACGGTCACGGTCTCTCCAGGGGGACGCACGAGGGATTTCAGGAGGCACAGCGAACTTGTCTGAACAAGTTGGCCTCAGTACGCCCTCCGCCGGTGTCCTGTTCGTAAACTCTGGCGAAACCCTGAGCCCCTATTCCCTGCACAATCCCGGGGCGCCCTGATCACGCTCCGATCTCGATTAGGCTGATCACGCTGTGCACAGAGACCGAATCAGAGGGGAAGCATGCCGGCGCGACACGAGGAGATCGCCGACGAGCTGCGGCGGGCGATCGACCGCGAGGAGTACACGGTCGGCGATCTGCTGCCGGCCGAGACGGAGCTCGCGGCCGACTACGGCGTCTCGCGCGGCACCGTCCGCCAGGCGGTCGCGGCACTGACCGCCGAAGGGCTCATCGGGTCGCGGCAGGGCGCCCGCCGGGTGGTGCTGGCCAGCCGCCGCAGCCAGAGCTTCGCCGAGCTGCGCAGCTTCGCGCAGTGGGCGCGCGCGATGGGGCGCGAGGCGACGGGGCAGGTGGTCGTCTCGGAGTACCGGCCGGCGACCTCGGAGGACTGTGTGCGCCTTCAGCTGGCGGCGGGCACACGGGTGCTGCACGTGCTGCGCGTGCGGGGTCTCGACGGGGAGCCGGTACTGCTGGAGCGGACCGTGTACGCGGACTGGATCTCCCCCGCCGTCGAGCGCATCGAGCCGCAGTGCCCCTCGGTGACGCAGCGGCTGTTCGAGGACGAGGGCCTGGTCTTCGCGTACGGCGAGCATGTCATCGACGCGGTGGCGGCGGGCGCCCGGGACGCCGAGCTGCTCGGGGTGCGCCGCAGCAGCCCGCTGTTGCGGGTCCGCCGTGTCACCACGACACGCGAAGGGCGCCCGGTGGAGTGGTCGGACGACCGCTACCGCTCGGACGCCGTGAGCTTCAGCGTGCACAACTCGATAGAGAACAACGCGCTGGCGCGGAAAACAGCCGAGTGAGGCGGGCGTAGTACGTCGAGGTACTACGCCTGCGCACTACGCAGACGCACCAGGTCGGCGTACTAGGTCGGCGAGCCCGCGGAGAACCGTCGCAGCAGCGGTGAAAGGACCAGCACGGACTTCGTCCGCTCCACGAACGGCTCCCCGGCGATCCGCTCCAGGACCCGCTCGAAGTGGCGCATGTCCGAGGCGAAGACCTGGACGACCGCGTCCGCCTCCCCGGTGACGGTGGAGGCGGCCACGACTTCCTGGTAGCGCTCCAGGCCCCGCTGGATGGTCTCCGGCGAGGTGTTGCGCCGGCAGTAGATCTCGACGAACCCCTCGGTCTCCCAGCCGAGCGCCGCGGGGTCCACCCGGACGGTGAAACCGGTGATGGCGCCGGTGGCCCGCAGCCGGTCCACGCGCCGCTTCACGGCGGGCGCGGACAGGCCGACGAGGTGCCCGATGTCGGCATAGGAGCGTCGGGCGTCCTCGGCGAGGGCGTGCACGATGCGTTCGTCGAGATCGTTCAGCAAGGTGGGTGGTTCACTTCTGTGCGGGTACTGCGGTGCTGTCGGGGGCGGCCAGCCGGGACCGCCGGTAGCCGTAACTGAAGTAGAACACGAGCCCGACGGCCATCCAGACTCCGAAGACCTCCCAGGTGATGGCCGAGAGGCTGCCCATCATCCACACGCACAGCGCGAAGCCGATCGCGGGCAGCACCGGCGACAGCGGCACCCGGAAGGTGCGCCGCATGTCCGGGCGGGTCCGGCGCAGCACCACGACGGCGACGTTGACGAGCGCGAAGGCGAAGAGCGTGCCGATGCTGGTGGCGTCGGCCAGTTGGCCCAGCGGGACGGCGGCGGCGAGCACCCCGCAGAACAGCGACACGATGACGGTGTTGGCGCGCGGTGCGCCCGTCTTCGGGTGGACCCGCGCGAACACCTTGGGCACGAGTCCGTCGCGGGCCATGGCGAAGAGGATGCGGGTCTGGCCGTAGAGCACGGTCAGGACGACGCTGGCGATGGCGATGACGGCGCAGGCGGCGAGCAGCGTGCCCCAGAAGGTCTGGCCGGTTACGTCCTTCATGATCCCGGCGAGCGCGGCCTCGGAGTCGTTGAAGCGCCGCCAGGGCTTCGCGCCGACGGCGACGGCCGCGACGACGACGTAGAGCGCGGTCACGATGACCAGCGAGAGCATGATCGCGCGCGGCAGGTCGCGCTGCGCGTTCTTGGCCTCCTCACCGGCGGTGGAGGCGGCGTCGAAGCCGATGTAGGAGAAGAACAGCGTGGCACCGGCGGCGCTGACGCCCGCCATGCCGAGCGGCATGAAGTGCTCGTAGTTGCCGGAGCGGAAGCCCTGGATGCCGATCGCGCAGAACAGCACCAGCGCGGCGATCTTCACGAGCACCATGATCGTGTTGGCGCGCGCGGACTCCTTCGCGCCGCCCAGCAGGAACGCCATGGCGAGCAGCACCACGATGAGCGCGGGCAGGTTGAAGATGCCCCCGTCACCGGGCGGCGCGGACAGCGCGTCCGGGATGGTGACGCCGATCGTGCCGTCGAGCAGTTCGTTGAGGTACTCGCCCCAGCCGACCGCGACGGCGGCGACGGACACGCCGTACTCCAGGACGAGACACCAGCCGCAGATCCACGCGATCAGCTCGCCGAGCGTTGCGTACGCATACGAGTACGAGGACCCGGCGACCGGGATGGTGCCCGCCAGTTCGGCGTAGGACAGGGCCGAGAAGAGCGCCGTGAGTCCGGCGATCACGAAGGACAGGGTGACCGCGGGTCCGGCCTTGGGGACGGCCTCTCCGAGGACGACGAAGATCCCGGTGCCGAGGGTGGCACCGATGCTGATCATCGTCAGCTGCCACAGGCCGAGAGAGCGCCGCAGGGTGCCTCCCTCGCCCTGGCCACCCTCGGCGACCAGGCGTTCCACGGGCTTGCGTCGCATGAGACGCGTACCGACGCCCGGGGACGGTGGGGCGGGATGACTGCGGGACTGCGGGGGTGCGCCTTGGTCGAGCACGCATCGGCTCCTTCATCGCTGCCGGTCAGGGAGACGGGGACCGGCAGCGCCCCCTGGCAACGGAGACCCACCGAGCGGGGTCCCCGCCACACCACGTACAGCGCTCGACCCTATGAGCGATGCCTTCACGGGCGTAATGCAGCAACCTTGCGCATCTCCGCAAGATCGTTGCGTTCATCGCATTCCGGCGGATGTTCGTTGCGCGGCGCCTTCACCCCTGCCCACCCGCCCCGCTCAGTCCTCGTCCGGGCTTCCGGCCACCGCCCGCGCCTGCGCCACATCCGCCTCGTCGAACCCCATCCGACCGGGCTGCCCGTGGACCGCCGCCTGCGTGTCGATCCAGCGGGTGTGGGCCTCCCAGGCCGCCTGCTTGCTGGTGCCGAGGGCGGCGCCGATCTGGGACCAGGAGGCGCCGGCCTCGCGGGCCGCGCGGATGGTGAGCTGACGGCCGTACGCCGCCTTGCGGGCCACGACCTCGCTCAGCGCGAGGAGTTCGAGGAGCCCGGTGCGGTCGAGCGCCTCGGCGTCGCTCCCGGCCCCGGCGAGCGACTCCCGTACGCGCAGTTCGTCGAGGCGGGCCACGGCGGTCAGCAGGGTGTACTGCGGCTCGATGCTCTCCGGTGTCGTCATCCTTCCAACATGCCGTCAGATCCCCTTGACGTAAAGGGGACCTGACGAACATGACCGGATGCGCGACAGCCCCCGCGGTCGCACCGCAGGGGCCGTACGCGAGAAGGAGGCGCGTCAGTTCCAGCTGGCGTGCAGTGGCTTGCCCTCGGCGTACCCCGCCGCGCTCTGGATGCCGACGATCGCGTTCTCGGCGAACTCCTCCAGGGAGTTGGCGCCCGCGTAGGTGCACGAGGAACGGACGCCCGCGATGATCGAGTCGATCAGGTCCTCGACGCCCGGGCGGGCCGGGTCGAGGAACATGCGGGAGGTGGAGATGCCCTCCTCGAACAGGGCCTTGCGGGCGCGGTCGTAGGACGACTCGTCGCTGGTGCGGTTCTTGACCGCTCGGGCCGACGCCATGCCGAACGACTCCTTGTAGAGGCGACCGCCCGCGTCCTGCTGGAGGTCGCCCGGCGACTCGTACGTCCCCGCGAACCAGGAGCCGACCATGACGTTGGACGCACCCGCGGCGAGCGCCATCGCGACGTCGCGCGGGTGGCGGACGCCGCCGTCCGCCCAGACGTGCTTGCCGTACTTCCTGGCCTCGGCGGCGCACTCCAGCACGGCCGAGAACTGCGGCCGGCCGACGCCGGTCATCATGCGGGTGGTGCACATGGCACCGGGACCGACACCGACCTTGATGATGTCGGCGCCCGCCTCGATCAGGTCGCGAACGCCTTCGGCGGCGACGATGTTGCCCGCGACGATCGGAACCTGCGGGTCGAGCGCCCGCACCGTCCGGATCGCGCTGATCATCGACTCCTGGTGGCCGTGCGCGGTGTCGATCACGAGCGTGTCGACTCCCGCGTCGAGCAGCTGCTTGGCCTTGCCCGCGACATCGCCGTTGATGCCCACGGCGGCCGCGATGCGCAGCTTGCCGTCGGCGTCCGTGGCGGGGGTGTACAGCGTGGCGCGCAGGGCGCCCTTGCGGGTGAGGATCCCGGCGAGCTTGCCGTCCGCGTCCACGGCGGGCGCGTAGCGGCGGTTGGCGCCGTCGAGCCTGTTGAAGGCGTCGCGCGGGTCGATGTCCGCGTCGAGGAGCAGCAGGTCGCGGGACATGACCTCGAACAGCTGCGTGAAGCGGTCCACGCCGGTGAGGTCGGCGTCGGTGACCACGCCGACCGGGCGGCCGTCCTCGTCGACGACGACGCCCGCGTTGTGCGCCCGCTTCGGCAGCAGGGCCAGCGCGTCGGCGACGGTCTGGTGAGGGGCGAGGACGATCGGGGTGTCGAGCACCAGATGGCGTCCCTTGACCCAGGAGATGACCTCGGTGACGACCTCGATCGGGATGTCCTGCGGGATGACCACGAGGCCGCCGCGGCGGGCGAGGGTCTCGGCCATCCGGCGGCCCGCGATGGCGGTCATGTTGGCGACGACCAGCGGGATTGTGGTGCCCGTGCCGTCCGGGGAGGAGAGGTCCACGCCCTGACGGGAGCCGACCGCACTGCGGCTCGGGACCATGAAGACGTCGTCGTACGTCAGGTCGTACGGGGGCTGGATGTCATTGAGGAAACGCACGTGCTGCACATCCCAGTCGTTCGAGGTGACCCCCGGACAGGTCAGCCAGGGGGAAGAGCACGTACTTCATTGTCCCATGTCGGCTGGAATGCGATGCCCGCCCGGATCATCCAGGCTGGTCAGGTCACTACTGGTGGGATCCTCCAAGAGCCAGCGCCACGGTCAGCGGCGCCGTGCGGTCCGCGGCCTCGGAGAACACCTCCCGCGCGACCTTCCACTCGTCGGGCCGCGCCTTCGCATAGCCCTGCCACCCGGTGACGACCACGAGCAGCTCCCGCTCCGCGGCAACCGCGGGCCAGACCCCGGGGTCGGCGAGGCTGTCGGCGAGCGCGTCCCAGTTCCGCCCGAACCACTCCGGCAGCCCGAGCGCCCGCGCACAGCGCTCCATGAAGTCCGCCTTGTCCGCGACTCCGTCGAGGTCGAGCGTGACCACGTGCCGGTCCGCCCCGTCGTCCGTCATCTCAGTACCGCCCTGAACGACTTGTAGTGATCATCGGTGTAGTAGATCTCACCGCCCTGCCCGGTGACAATGCGCCGGGCTCCCCGGTCCCGCGAGCCGGGCGTCCGCACCGTGTACTCGTGGTAGTAGCCGCGCTGGTGGCTGGGCAGTTCCCGCTCGAAGTTCCCGAAGACGACGCCGTCCCTGGCGTACGGGAAGGGCCCGCCCTGGTCGATGAGGGCGAGCGTCTGGCGGGCCTCGGCCGGAAGCGCGGACGCCGCGACGGTTCCCGTGCCGTCCGGGACCCGGGCGGGCGCCGAGGCGGAAGAGGAGGAACCGGTGGCGGCGTCCGTCGACGAGGAACACCCGGTCAGCAGGACGGCGAGACATACCAGCAACCCCGCGAGCACACGGGGAACGGACCGCAGCACCATGTCGCCGATGCTGTCATGCCCGCCCCCGTGAAGCCCGCTGTCAGGGCCCGTCCGGGTCCGCCCGGTTGAGCGCCGGACGCGGCGTCGGTCCCGCCGTCATCAGGTAGTCCGCGGCCGAGGTGTCCGTCACCAGGCTGGTGACCAACCCGGAGCGGAGCACCGCGTCGATGGCGGCGGCCTTGCGCTGTCCGCCCGCGATCGCGACGACCTCGGGGATACGGCGCAGCCGGTCGGCCTCGACCGTGATGCACCGCTCGCCCAGGTCCCGCCCGACCCGGCGGCCCTCGGTGTCGAAGAGGTGCGCGGACATCTCCGCGGCGACACCGAGCGAGGCGTAGTGCGCGCGCTCCTCGTCGCTGAGCATGTCGTGCACCGTCGAGATGCCGGGCTCCCAGGAGCCGATGGAGACGCAGGCGACCGTCACCTTGTCGAAGTACTCGAAGGCGCGGGCGATGCCCGTCTGGTTGCGCAGCGCGGCCGCGGTGGCCGCGTCGGGCAGCAGCATCGGCGCGTAGATGGGGTGCGCGTCACCGCCAGACACCTGGGCGGCCCGGCGTACGGCCTCGACGGAGCCGCGCTCCGCGGTCCCCGCGTCGTACACACCCGTCAGCTGCACCACCGTGCACGGGGGCAGCCGGTCGAGGGCCGCCGCCATGTGAATGGTGGAGCGGCCCCAGGCGAGCCCGAGCACATCGCCCTCGTTGACCAGCTCGCCGAGCAGGTCCGCGGCGACCTCGCCGAGGTTCTCCGGGTCGGGAGAGGTCTCCTCGGCGTCGGTCGGGGACTCGACCACGACGGCATGCCTGAGGCCGTAGCGGGCGCGCAGCGCGTCGGAGCGCTCTGCGTCCAGCTCGGCCGGGACTCGGATCTCGATCCTGACGAGATCCCGTTCAAGAGCGGTCTCCAGGACCCGGGCCACCTTGAAGCGGCTGACGCCGAACTCCTCGGCGATCTGGATCTTGGACTTGCCCTCAAGGTAGAAGCGGCGGGCCATGGCCGCCGCCTGCACCAGCTCAGCGGGTCCCATCCGCATGGCTGACCGGCCCGCCGACAAACCCGACACGGCGCTCTCCTCACTGCTGTTCACACTCTGGATACGCCGTTCATCCTTGCAGATGCGGCGGACTTGATCAGCCCTGATGGGCGGCGTTCACGTTCCCTTGGTTCAGTGGTCGCACGCCCACGCCGCCTTGGTGGTCACCGCGGCGGCCTGCTCGCGCAGCGCACGGACCGCCTGAGCGGGGTCCGAGGCGCCGTACACGGCCGACCCGGCGACGAAGACATCGGCTCCCGCCTCCGCGCACCGCTCGATGGTCGCGGCCGAGACGCCGCCGTCGACCTGAAGCCACAGCTCAAGACCGTGCTTGCTGATCAACTCGCGGGTGCGGCGGATCTTCGGGAGCATGATGTCAAGAAACGACTGGCCGCCGAAACCGGGCTCGACCGTCATGATCAGCAGCATGTCGAGCTCGGGCAGCAGATCCTCGTACGGCTCGATCGGGGTCGCCGGCTTCAGCGCCATCGAGGCCCGGGCACCCTTGGCCCGGATCTCCCGGGCGAGCCGCACCGGCGCGGCGGCCGCCTCGGCATGGAAGGTGACGGAACCGGCCCCCGCTTCTACGTACTGGGGCGCCCACCGATCGGCGTCCTCGATCATCAGATGACAGTCCAGCGGTGTGTCCGTCGCACGCGCCAGGGACTCTACGACCGGCACACCGAGGGTGAGGTTCGGGACGAAATGGTTGTCCATGACGTCTACGTGGAGCCAGTCGGCTCCCTCGACCGACTTCGCCTCCTCGGCGAGGCGGGCGAAGTCGGCGGACAGGATACTGGGGTTGATCTGCACGGCCATGCCCCAAGCCTGCCATGCCCGGGACCGGTTGCCCGCCCCGGTCCGGACCTAGGCCGTTCTGCGGATGTTGTCCACGGGGTCCGCATGCCATGCTGGGCCGCCCACCGGCTCCGCGTAAGAGGCAGGGACGACTACGGGGGTGGCCATGAGGCGGCTTGATGCCTGGAAGCAGGCAGCCATCCGGTTTGTGTGCGGACGGCGTTCCAAGTGGCTGATCGTGATCCTGTGGCTGGTGGTGCTCGTCGTCGCGGCACCGCTCGGCATGAAGCTGAACGACGCGCAGGACAACGACGCGCAGTCCTGGCTGCCGGGCTCCGCTGAATCCACCCAAGTCCTCGACATCTCCAACGAGTTCCGGCCCGAACAGATCCCCGCGGTCGTCGTGTACGCGCGCGCCGACGGACTGACGGCCAAGGACCGGCAGCAGATCGCCCAGGACGTCCAGCAGGTCAAGGCGCTGCACGACCACGGCATCCGCGGCGCGGAGACCCGCGGCCCGGTCTACGACCGCAAGGTGGCGCCGCGCGCGGCGCAGATCTACGTGCCCATCACGATGGACGCGCAGGGCTGGCAGCGCATCGCGCCCGCGGTCGACTCCATCCGCGACCAGGTCGGCAAGGGCGGCGGCGGGCTCGCCGTGCACATCACCGGTCCCGGCGGTACGTCCGCCGACTTCTCCAAGGCCTTCGAGGGCATCGACACCACGCTCCTGTTCTCCGCGATGACCGTCGTCATCGTGATGCTGCTGTTCACCTTCCGCAGCCCGACCCTGATCTTCGTCCCACTGCTCGGCGTGGTCGCCGCACTGTTCACCGCCCAGGCGCTGATCTATCTCCTGGCGAAACACGCGGGCCTGACGGTCAACGGGCAGAGCGCGGGCATCCTCACCGTGCTCGTCTTCGGCGCGGGCACCGACTACGCGCTGCTGCTGGTCGCCCGCTACCGGGAGGAGCTGCGCCGCCACGAGGACCGGCACGAGGCGATGGCGCTCGCTCTCAACCGGGCCGGGCCCGCCGTGCTCGCCTCGGGAGCCACCGTCGTGCTGAGCATGCTGGTGCTCCTGGTCGCCGAGATGAACTCGACGCGAGGCCTGGGCCCGGTCGCCGCGATCGGCGTGGCGATCGCCCTGCTCGCCATGCTCACGCTCTTCCCCGCCCTGCTGCTGGTCTGCGGCCGCTGGATCTTCTGGCCGGCCATCCCGCACCTCGGCACCCCCGACCCGACCGAGCGGGGCGTGTGGGCGCGCATGGGCCGGCGTTTCGCGCGCCGCCCCCGGGTCGTCTGGGTCGCCACCGCGCTGGCGCTGGGGCTGCTGTCCCTCGGCCTCCTGCAGCTCCGCGCCGCGGGCATCGCCAACGCGGACGCGTTCACCGGCAGGCCGGACTCGATCGTCGGGCAGGAGGTCTCCGCACGCTATTTCCCGGCGGGCAGCGGCGATCCGCTGGTGATCGTGGCGAACAGGGCGCAGGGCGAACAGGTGGGCCGCGCGGTCGCGGCGGACCGCGGCGTCGTGGCGACGAGCATCGGCGTGCCACCCGGCACCGCACCCGAGCACAACGGCCAGGTGCTGTTCGAAGCGACCATGCGCGACCCCGCCGACAGCGACGCCGCGAAGGCGACCGTGGAGCGGGTCCGCGACGCCGCGCACGCCGTACCCGATGCCGACGCGCGGGTGGGCGGTGGGACGGCGGCCCTGCTGGACATGGAGACCGCCCAGACCCACGACAACCTGCTGGTCATCCCGCTCGTCCTCGCGGTGGTCTTCCTCGTCCTGGGCATCCTGCTGCGCGCCCTGGTGGCTCCCCTGTTGCTGATCGGGACGGTCATGCTCTCCCTGGCCACCGCGCTGGGCCTGAGCGCCCTCGCCTTCCGTCACGTCTTCGACTACGCGGGCGAGGACGTCGCCTTCCCGCTGTTCGTCTTCGTGTTCCTGGTGGCACTGGGCATCGACTACAACATCTTCCTGACCACCCGGATCCATGAGGAGGCGGGCCGCCAGGGCACCCGTGCGGGCGTCGTGACGGGCCTGGCCGCGACCGGCGCGGTGATCACCTCCGCGGGCCTGGTGCTCGCGGGCACCTTCGCCGCCCTCGGCACCCTCCCGATGGTGGGCTTCGCGGAGATCGGCTTCGCGGTCGCCCTCGGTGTCCTGCTGGACACCTTCATCGTCCGCTCGGTCCTCGTCACCTCGCTCTTCCTCGACGTGGGCCCGAAGGTGTGGTGGCCGCACCGGCTGGCACACGAGGACGGCGGGAAGGCCGCGAGCTCCGCCGAGGCCCGTGACGAGCGGGTCAAGCCGTCCGGCGGATGAGGGCGAGATACATCGCGTCCGTCCCGTGCAGATGCGGCCACAGCTGTACGTCGGGGCCCTCGCCCAGGGCCGGTACGCCCGGCATGAGCGGGCGGGCGTCGATCAGGTCGGCGCTGCCGCCGTCGTAGTGCTTGAGGACGTCGTCGACGACCGCGCGGGTCTCGGCGAGGTGCGGCGAGCACGTCGCGTACCCGACGACGCCGCCGACCCGTACGGAGTCGAGCGCCGTGCGCAGCAGGTCGCGCTGGAGCGGCGCGAAGCCGTCCAGGTCCTCGGGGCGGCGGCGCCAGCGGGCCTCGGGCCGGCGGCGCAGCGCGCCGAGACCCGTGCAGGGCACGTCCATGAGGACACGGTCGAAGGTGCCGGGCCGCCACGGCGGACGGGTGCCGTCGGCCGCGATCACCTGGTAGGGCCCGGGGTTCCCGGCGAGCGCCTTGGCCACCAGACCGGCCCGGTGGGGCTGCTTCTCGGAGGCCAGCAGCACCGCGCCGCGCTCGGCGGCGAGCCCCGCCAGCATGGCCGCCTTGCCGCCGGGTCCCGCGCAGCCGTCCAGCCACGCCTTGTCGGGCCCGTCGAGCGGAGCGTTGGCGAGCGCGATCGCGACGAGCTGGCTGCCCTCGTCCTGCACACCGGCACGGCCTTCGCGTACGGCCTCGATGGCGCCGGGCTCGCCGCCCTCGCTCAGCCGCACGGCGTACGGCGACCAGCGGCCCGGCAGCGACGCCTCCTCGCCCAGCACGTCCAGGAGTTCACCGGCGGTGGAGCGGCCGGGCCGGGCGACGAGCGTCACCTCGGGCCGCTCGTTGTCTGCTTCGAGGAGGTCCTCGATCCCCGCACGCCCGCCCCCGAGGGAGTCCCAGAGCGCCGAGACGACCCAGCGCGGGTGCGAGTGCACCACGGAGAGGTGGTCCTCGGGATCGTCCTCGTACGGCGGCGCGACCTGCTCGATCCACGCGTCGAGATCCTGCTGCGCGACCTTCCGCAGCACGGCGTTGACGAACTTGGCCCGCCCGTCGCCCAGCACGACCCGGGCCAGCTCCACGGACGCGGAGACGGCGGCGTGCGAGGGGATGCGGGTGCCCAGCAGCTGGTGCACGCCGAGGCTGAGCACGTCCAGCACGGGCGGGTCGACCTCACGCAGCGGCCGGTCGATGCACGCCTTGATGACGGCGTCGTAGGTGCCCTGGCGGCGCAGCGTCCCGTACACCAGCTCGGTCGCGAGCGCCGCGTCCCGTGTGTCGAACTTCTGCCCCTCCTTCTGGCGCTTCTCGCGCGCCTTCCGCAGCAGCGGGGGCAGGACGAGGTTCGCGTACGCGTCCCGCTCGTCCACGGCCCGCAGCGCCTCGAAGGCGAGGAAGCGGACCGGGTCCTTCTGGGGACGGCGGTAGGGCTTGCCGGGCTTGCGCGCCGGACGGGACTGCTCGCTCACGAAAAAGGTGCTCCGGATCCGGGATGACGTGTGCGTCCAGCGTACGGCGTGTGGGCCCGGCGACCACCTCTCGGTACCGACCGCTGCGCGGGTACCGCCACCGCCCCGTCCTCAGCCGCGCGTTCCGCCTCTCGTCAGGTGCCGACCACGTCACCGGGGGCGATGCGGACGCCGCGGGCCCAGTCGGCGGCGCGCATCGGCTTCTTGCCCTGGGCCTGCACCCACAGCAGCTCCACGGCGTGCGATCCGGTCCCGACGTACACGTTGTTCTTGCCGACGGACAGCTCGCCCGGGGCGAGGTCCGTGCGGTCCTGCACCGCCACGACGTGGATCAGCTTGAGCCGCTCACCGCGGAAGAGGGTCCAGGCGCCGGGCGCCGGTGTGCAGCCGCGCACGACGCGGTCCACGCGCAGCGCCGGGGCGGACCAGTCGACGTGGGCGTCCTCGACGGAGATCTTCGGCGCGAGGCTGATGCCGTCGGCGGGCTGCGGCACGGCCTTGAGGCTCCCGTCCTCGATCCCGTCCATCGTCGCGGCCAGCAGACCGGACCCGGCGAACGCCAGCCGGGTGAGCAGATCGCCGCTGGTGTCGGTCGGCCGGATCTCCTCGGTGACCGTCCCGTAGACGGGCCCGGAGTCGAGGCCCTCCTCGATGAGGAAGGTGGAGGCCCCCGTGATCTCGTCCCCCGCCATGATCGAGTGCTGTACGGGGGCGGCGCCACGCCAGGCGGGCAGCAGCGAGAAGTGCAGATTGACCCACCCGTGGGCGGGGATGTCGAGGGCGACCCGGGGCAGCAAGGCACCGTAGGCGACAACGGGGCAGCAGTCCGGCGCGATCTCCCGAAGCCGCGCGAGGAACTCCTCGTCCCGCGGCTTCACCGGCTTCAGCACCTCGATCCCGGCCTCCGCCGCCCGCTCGGCCACCGGGCTCGCCACCAGCCGCCGCCCCCGCCCGGCGGGCGCATCGGGCCGGGTGACCACGGCGGCCACCTCATGGCGCCCGGAGGCGATCAGGGCGTCCAGAGCGGGAACGGCAACCTCGGGGGTACCTGCGAAGACAAGCTTCATGGGCGTCGACTGGCCTCTCGGGCGGGAATCGTGACACGCCCTGCGCGTAAGAGCGACGGGCAGCACCCCAGTCTATGGGGCGGGGGCGTCGAGGAACCGTGGGCCTCGGGCCGCACGGGCGGTGCGGTGCGAAAACACCGGGGCCGGCCGAAGGCCGGGGCTCGAACACGCCTGCCCTGCCGGGGGCGTACGGAACGCCGCGCGCCCCGTGCATATGCCCTTACGCCCCTCCAGCGTGACCACTCACCCGGAAATGCGTTGGTCAAGAAAGAGTTGACCACAACGGGCCGCAATCGCGGCCCGATCCTTTTCAACGCCGGTTCGAGAGGCTTGTTCATGGCCGACCACGCAACCCACGACGCCCAGGCTCGGGCCAGCCTGCACTTGCTGGTGCGGGACATCGAGCGGGTCCGCCGGCAGGTGGACGCACTGCGCACGCTCACCGCCCAGTTGGGCAACGTCTACCGCCCGCGCCGCTCCGGCCCGTCCACGGGCTTCGTCGTCTACGGACGCGCCCCCGCCCCGACGGTCCGCCTCGCCCAGGAGCTGCGGGACAGTGTCGAGACCCTGGTCACAGCCGCCGTGGACTTCGACCGTTCACTGGGTTTCTCGTGGGACGCGGTGGGCTCCGCCCTCGGGGTGACCAAGCAGGCGGTGCACCGCCGTTACGGGGCGCGCCGGGCCGCCGCTCAGGCCGCCGCGGAGGCGGAGCGCGCTACGGAGCCGTTGGGCAGCCGTACGGTCGCCGTCAACACCGGCATTCCCGCGGTACCCACGGTTCCCGCGGCCCGCTCGATGCCGACCCAGCCGACGGCAGGCAGCCCGACGCTCCGCGAGGAGCCGAGGCCCACCGCTTTCCCTGGTCCCCGCAACGGCTGACCCGCCCTCTCGTCTGCCTCCCAGGGCCGCTGGGCCGACCCTGGAGGCAGACCCACCGGACCCACCCCTGCGCACCCGGCCCCCGCACAAGGCCCCTCACCCGATGTCCGGCGGATCGATCCGAATCCGTACGGGCTCATCTCCCCCACGCGCCATCCGTGCCGCCTGAGCGGCCTTCAACGCGGCCGCAAGCGCGGCACCGCTGCCCGGCGGCACCCGGATGAGCGCCCGCTCCCAGTGCTCACCCGTGGGCGGCGCACCCGCCCGGCGCGGTCGCCCGGCATCCGTGACGGGCAGCGCCACGGGCCCCAACACCTCGGCATCGCCGGGCAGTTGGACCGCGGCGAGAAACCCGGCCAGAGCCTCCGGCGCCCCGGACACGGCCGCCATCCGCGACACCGGCGGAAACCCGAGCTCGGCCCGCTCGGCCAGTTCCCGTACCGCATGCCCGACCGGATCCCACCGCACCAGCGCCTGAACGGGCCGCAGCGTCGGCTCGGCGACGACGACCACGGTGCCGCCGGCCGCCTGGGGACGCACGAGCGCCGCGACCCCGATCCACCGCCGCAGCGCCTCCTCACCGGCCCGCAGATCGGGCCGCCCTAGCATCGCCCAGCCGTCGAGCAGCAACGCGGCCGTGTATCCGCCCTCGGCGACGGGTTCGGCGCCCGGTGTACTCACCACGAGCGCGGGCACATCCGACACGGTGTCCAGCACCTGTTCACGCCCGGACGTCCGCACCGGAACGGCCGGAAACGCCCGCCCCAGCTCCTCGGCGGTCCGCCGCGCTCCCACGATCTGCGCCCGCAGCCGGAACCCGCCGCACTCCGGGCAGTGCCAGGCCGCCTCGTCCCGCCCGCACCACGCACACCGCAGCGCCTCGGCGTCGTGCGCCTCCAACGGCCCGGCGCAGTGCCGGCACCGGGCGGGCGCCCGGCACTGCGCACAGGCCATCCGCGGCACATACCCACGCCGCGGCACCTGCACCAGCACCGGCCCGTGCCGCAGCCCCTCCCGTACGACCTGCCAGGCGAGCGAGGGCAGCCGCGCGGCCCTGGCGGCCTCGTCCCGCGCCAGATCCCCGTCCCCCACGGTCCGCACGAGCGGCGCGGCCGCCCGCACCTGCTCCCGCAGGGCGACCAGGGGCCGGGCCCAACCGCTCTCGACGAGCTGCGCCGCTTCGACCGTGCAGCTCCAACTCCCCAGCAGGAAGGCGCACTTGTCCTGGGCGGCGCGCAGCAGCAGCACATCCCTCGCATGCGGCTGCGGGGCGTGCGGCTCGCTGTGGCTGCCGTCGCCGTCGTCCCACAAGGCGACCAGCCCGAGGTCTTGAACGGGCGCGAACATCGCGGCCCGCGTCCCGACCACGGCCCGCACGGCGCCACGGCGCACCGCCAGCCACTCCCGATAGCGCTTCTCGGGCCCGGCGTCGGCGGTCAGCAGCGCATGCCGTCCCTCGCCCAGCACGGCGGTCAGCGCGGCGTCGACCCGTGCGGCGACCCGCCCATCGGGTACGACGACGAGCGCGCCCCTCCCGGAGGAAAGGGTCGCCGCAACAGCCCGAGCCAGCTCGTCACACCACTGGGGGCCGGGCAGGGCGTTCCACACCGCCCGCGGCGCGCCCCCGTCCGCCAGGGCTGCCAGGAAGGCGGCTCCCCGCTCATAGCGAGCCCAGGACCCCGGCTCGGGCACGGCGGGCGCCGGGAGCGGTGCGGGCGAGGGCCGCTGCTCCGCCCGGGCGTTCCGCGGCGGCACGGCCAGCTGCAGCACATCGGCAAGGCTCCCGGCATACCGATCGGCGACGGCCCGGGCAAGACCCAGCAACTCCTCGCTCAACACCGGCTCGGGGGAAACGACCTGGGCAAGGGCGGCCAACGGCCCCGGGTAGTCGGACTCGGCGAGCCGCTCCACCAGAAACCCGTCGATCAGCCCGCCGCCCTCACGCCGCCCCTCCCGCACCCGATGCCGCCCGGCCCCGAACCGCACCCGCACCCGCACCCCCGGCTGCGCGTCCGCGTCGAGCTCCTCGGGCACGGCGTAGTCGAAGTACCGATCAAGATGCAGCACGCCCTTGTCGACGAGAACCCGCGCGACCGGCAGTTGTTTCGCGAGCGCGGCCCCCCGCCACGTCCGCGGCTTCGCCCTCGGCTCCTTCGCCTTGCGCACGCTCTCCCGGATCAACGCAAGCTGCTCGGGCGGCGCACCTTCCGCCCCACCCTCACCCCGCCCATCCGCGCTGCTCACAGCAACATTCCTACCAGACCGCACTGACAGCGAAGCCCCCGCGAGGGCCGGCCGCCGACGGATCGAAGGCACGCCACGGCGCTGTGAAACACCGGGGCCCGGCACCCCCGAAGGGAAGCCGGGCCTCGAAGTACCGTGCGGCTGAGCCCTACAGGCCCACAGCCTTGCGCAGTGCCTCCACCCGGTCCGTCCGCTCCCAGGTGAAGTCCGGCAGCTCGCGGCCGAAGTGGCCGTACGCGGCGGTCTGGGAGTAGATCGGGCGGAGCAGGTCGAGGTCGCGGATGATGGCCGCCGGGCGGAGGTCGAAGACCTCGGAGATGGCGGTCTCGATCTTCTCCGCGTCGACCTTGGCCGTACCGAAGGTCTCGACGAACAGGCCGACGGGCTCGGCCTTGCCGATGGCGTAGGCGACCTGGACCTCGCAGCGGGAGGCGAGGCCCGCGGCGACGACGTTCTTGGCGACCCAGCGCATCGCGTACGCCGCGGAGCGGTCGACCTTGGACGGGTCCTTGCCGGAGAAGGCACCGCCGCCGTGGCGGGCCATGCCGCCGTACGTGTCGATGATGATCTTGCGGCCGGTCAGGCCGGCGTCGCCCATCGGGCCGCCGATCTCGAAGCGGCCGGTCGGGTTGACCAGCAGGCGGTAGCCCTCGGTGTCCAGCTTGATGCCGTCCTCGACGAGCTGCCCCAGCACGTGCTCGACGACGAACTCGCGGATGTCGGGGGCGAGCAGCGACTCCAGGTCGATGTCGCTCGCGTGCTGCGAGGAGACCACCACCGTGTCGAGGCGGACCGCCTTGTCACCGTCGTACTCGATGGTGACCTGCGTCTTGCCGTCGGGACGGAGGTAGGGGATCGTGCCGTTCTTGCGGACCTCGGAGAGGCGGCGCGCGAGGCGGTGCGCGAGGTGGATCGGGAGCGGCATCAGCTCCGGGGTCTCGTCCGTCGCGTACCCGAACATCAGGCCCTGGTCGCCGGCGCCCTGCTTGTCCAGCTCGTCCTCGTCGCCCTCGACACGCTTCTCGTACGCCGTGTCGACACCCTGCGCGATGTCCGGGGACTGCGAGCCGATGGAGACGGAGACGCCGCAGGACGCGCCGTCGAAGCCCTTCTTCGAGGAGTCGTAACCGATCTCGAGGATCTTGTCGCGCACGAGCTGTGCGATCGGCGCGTACGCCTTGGTGGTGACCTCACCGGCCACGTGCACCAGGCCGGTGGTGATCAACGTCTCCACGGCGACCCGGGACGTCGGGTCCTCACGCAGAAGCGCATCGAGAATGGTGTCGCTGATCTGGTCAGCGATCTTGTCGGGGTGACCCTCGGTCACGGACTCCGAGGTGAACAGGCGACGGGACACAACGCTCCCTGTGGTTGCAGCGGCTGCTGGCTGATCATTGGCGGACGAGACGGGAGCTGCGCCCGGCGTCGTCCGAGAACAGTTTATCGGTCACGCCCGCCGACAGGCTCACGTATGTCACCTCTCGGAACGCTGTGACCTGCGACACGCAGCATTCTGCCGAATCGCGATCGGTCTCCGCCAGGGGCGCCACGCCCGATTTCACGCGGTTGTGGCGCCGCGTGAGGCGGATGAGGCCTTCAGCGGAGGCGGGGCACGACCAGATCCCACACGGTGTCGGCCAGGGCTTCCTTGGGCCCGTACGGCACCGGGGTCTCACTTCCGTCGGCGCCCAGCACCACTGCCTCGTTCTCCTCGGCACCGAAGGTCTTGCGCTCCCCCACCTCGTTCACCACGAGGAGATCGCAGCCCTTGCGCTCCAGTTTCGTACGGCCGTTGGCGAGGACGTCGTCCGTCTCGGCGGCGAATCCGACGACGACCTGGCCCTCCCGGGCCCGGTCCGCCGAGATCTCGGCGAGGACGTCCGGATTGCGGACCAGGACGATCGGCTCCGGCTCCTGGCCGTCCTTCTTCTTGATCTTTCCGGCCGCGTACGTCGTCGGGCGGAAGTCCGCCACCGCCGCCGCCATCACCACGGCGTCGGCGTCCGGGGCCGCCTTCAGGACCGCCTCGCGCAGTTGCACGGCCGTCCCGACCTGGACGACGTCCACACCGGCCGGGTCCGGCAGCCCGGTGTTCGCCGCGATCAGGGTGACCCGGGCGCCGCGCGCGGCTGCCGTACGGGCGAGGGCGTAGCCCTGCTTGCCGGAGGAGCGGTTGCCGAGGAAGCGGACCGGGTCGAGCGGCTCGCGGGTGCCGCCGGCGCTGACGACGACGTGCCGGCCGACGAGGTCCGGCTCGGCGGCGCCGCGCGCGAGCACCCGGCGGCAGACCTCGAAGATCTCCCCCGGATCGGGCAGCCGGCCCTTGCCCGTGTCGACGCCGGTCAGGCGGCCGACGGCGGGCTCGATGACGACGGCACCGCGGCGGCGCAGCGTCGCCACGTTCTCCTGGGTGGCCGGGTGCTCCCACATCTCGGTGTGCATGGCGGGAGCGAAGACCACCGGACAGCGAGCGGTGAGCAAGGTGTTGGTGAGCAGGTCGTCGGCGAGGCCGTGCGCGGCCTTGGCGAGCATGTCGGCGGTGGCCGGGGCCACGACCACCAGGTCGGCGTGCTGGCCGATGCGGACGTGCGGGACCTCGTGCACGTCGTCCCAGACCTCGGTGGAGACGGGGTTGCCGGAGAGCGCGGACCACGTGGCGGCGCCGACGAAGTGCAGGGCGGCGTCCGTGGGCACCACGCGGACGTCGTGACCCGACTCCGTCAGTCTGCGCAGCAGCTCGCACGCCTTGTACGCGGCGATGCCACCGCTGACTCCCAGCACGACCTTCGGCTTGCCCACCGGGCCTCCCCACACTCGTAGAAGCTACGACTCCATGACACACCACAGGCCCGGCAGTCGCGCTGCCGGGCCTGCCATGACGTGAACGAACGACTACTGCGCGGGGCCCTCGACGGCCTCGGACGTCAGCAGACCCGCGTTGATCTCGCGCAGGGCGATCGAGAGCGGCTTCTCGTGGACGTGGGTGTCGACGAGCGGACCGACGTACTCGAGGAGGCCCTCGCCGAGCTGCGAGTAGTACGCGTTGATCTGGCGGGCGCGCTTGGCGGCGTAGATCACGAGGCTGTACTTCGAGTCGGTGGCCTCGAGGAGCTCGTCGATCGGAGGGTTGATGATGCCCTCGGGAGCGGTGATGGAAGAGGACACGCTCTGCCTTCCGAAAGGTGGGATGAGATCGAAAACGATCACACAACTGCCATCAAGGCTAGCAGCTCGCGCGCTACGTCCTCGACGGAGGTGTTGACCAGGGTGGTGTCGAACTCGGGTTCGGCCGCCAGCTCGACCTTGGCCGCGTCCAGGCGGCGCTCGATCACCTCGGGCGGTTCGGTGCCCCGCCCGGTGAGCCTGCGCACCAGCTCGTCCCAGGAGGGCGGAGCCAGGAACACGAGCTGGGCCTCGGGCATGGAGTCGCGGACCAGCCTCGCGCCCTGGAGGTCGATCTCCAGGAGCACCGGCTCACCGCGCTCCAGCCGCTCCAGCACGGCCGCGCGCGGCGTCCCGTAACGGTTGCCGGCGAATTCGGCCCACTCCAGCAGCTCGCCGTTGGCGATCAGCTTGTCCATCTCCTCGTCACTGACGAAGAAGTAGTGGACTCCGTGCTTCTCACCGGGGCGAGGCTTGCGGGTCGTCGCCGACACCGAGAGCCAGACCTCGGAGTGTTCCTTGCGCATATGAGCGACGACCGTGCTCTTGCCGACCCCTGAGGGGCCGGAGAGCACGGTCAGCCGCGGACGTTCACTCATGCAGCGATTATTCCAGCAAATACCGGATGCCCAGGACTCAGGCGCCGGTGCTGCCGAACTCACGCTCCAAGGAGGCGATCTGGTTCGAACCGAGGCCGCGTACACGACGGCTCTCGGAGATACCCAGTCGCTCCATGATCTGCTTGGCGCGGACCTTGCCCACGCCCGGCAGGGACTCCAGGAGAGCGGAGACCTTCATCTTGCCGATGACGTCGTTCTCCTGACCCTGCTTGATGACCTCGTGAAGGGAGGCGCCGGAGTGCTTGAGTCGATTCTTGACCTCGGCCCGCTCCCGGCGAGCCGCGGCGGCCTTTTCGAGCGCGGCTGCGCGCTGTTCAGGGGTAAGGGGCGGAAGAGCCACGCCTACGTCACCTCGGATGTCGAACTTGTCGGATACGGACCGGTGAGGAACCTAGTCGCCCCACACCTGGGGAGCCACGAGCAACACACGCTTGCCCGTTCTCCCCCACTGCGTTAAGGGCGTGGGAGGCGCCCCCACTCGACGGAGACTAGCGGGCAAGTGCGCCAGAGTCAGCGAGAACAGCGGAAAAGTCCTGGTCAGCCTCCCTGGAGCCGGACATTTCTGACATACTGCCCCGGATTTGAGGATGTATTCAGACTCAAGCCACTTCGGAGGCACTCATCGGAGGACTCTCGAACAGCTCCCGAACGACCGCCAAGGGGTTCGGACGGTCTCCGTGGAGGTCTCAGGCGGCCGCCACGGCGGTCCTGATCTCCTCCGCGAAGCGGTCCGCGGACGCACGCAGCGCGACGACGTCGGGTCCGTGCCGCAGGACACCCCGGCTCACGTTCGGCACGACGTTGCGCACCGCCGCGCCGAAGACCCCCGGGAGATCGGCCGGCGTGGCGCCCTGCGCGCCGATGCCGGGCGCGAGGAGCGGGCCGTTGATGTCCAGGTCGTAGGAGGACAGGTCGCCGAGCGTGGCACCGACGACCGCGCCGAAGGACCCCAGGGGCGTCTCTCCCGCGTTTTCGGCGGCGAGGTGGCCCAGCATGGTCGCCCCGACGTTGCGGCCGTCCGTGCGCAGCGCGTGCTGCACCTCGCCGCCCTCCGGGTTGGAGGTCAGCGCCAGCACGAACAGGCCCGCGCCGCTCTCGCGCGCCAGGTCCACGGCGGGCTTCAGCGAGCCGTAGCCGAGGTACGGCGACACGGTGAGCGCGTCCGAGAACAGCGGCGCGTCCTTGTGCAGGAAGGTCTCCGCGTACGCGGCCATGGTCGAGCCGATGTCGCCGCGCTTGGCGTCCATGACGACCAGGGCCCCGGCCGCCCGCGCCTCCTCGACCGACTTCTCCAGGACGGCGATGCCCCGCGATCCGAAGCGCTCGAAGAACGCGCTCTGCGGCTTGAGGACGGCGACCCGGTCGGCCATGGCCTCGACGACCGTGCGGCTGAAGCGTTCCAGGCCCGCGATGTCGTCGTTCAGGCCCCAGTCGGCGAGCAGGGAGGCGTGCGGGTCGATGCCGACGCACAGGGGCCCGCGCTCGTCCATGGAGCGGCGCAGCCGGGCGCCGAAGGATTCCAGAACACTCATGACGTCGGCTTCCTCACATCGGCGCCGACCGCGTCGGCGAGGGTGGCGTACGGGCTCGTGCGCAGGCGCGCGGCGAGCCCCTTGTGAACGGCGCGGGCCCAGAAGGGGCCCTCGTAGATGAAGGCGCTGTAGCCCTGCACCAGCGTGGCGCCGGCGAGGATGCGCTGCCAGGCGTCCTCGGCGTTCTCGATGCCGCCGACACCCACCAGGGTGATCCGGTCGCCCACGCGCGCGTAGAGGCGGCGCAGGACCTCCAGGGAGCGGGATTTCAGCGGCGCGCCGGAGAGGCCGCCGGTCTCCTTGACCAGCGAGGGCGCGGACTTCAGGCCGAGCCCCTCGCGCGCGATGGTGGTGTTCGTGGCGATGATCCCGTCCAGGCCGAGTTCGACGGCGAGGTCGGCGACCGCGTCGATGTCCTCGTCGGCGAGGTCGGGCGCGATCTTGACCAGGAGCGGGACGCGGCGGTCGGTGACGGCGCGGTCGGCTGCCTCGCGAACAGCGCTCAGCAGCGGGCGCAGCGCCTCGGTGGCCTGGAGATTGCGCAGGCCGGGGGTGTTGGGCGAGCTGACGTTGACCACGAGGTAGTCGGCGTGCCGGGCCAGGCGCTCGGTCGACTTCACGTAGTCGCCGACGGCCTCGTCCTCGGGGACGACCTTGGTCTTGCCGATGTTGACGCCCACGACGGTCGTGAAGACCGCCTCACGAGCCGCCAGGCGGGCCGCCACGGCCTCCGAACCCTCGTTGTTGAATCCCATGCGGTTGATCAGCGCGCGGTCCGCCACGAGGCGGAACAGGCGCTTCTTGGGGTTGCCGGGCTGCGGCTCGCCCGTGACGGTGCCGATCTCGATGTGGTCGAAGCCCAGCATCGACATCCCGTCGATCGCCACGGCGTTCTTGTCGAACCCGGCCGCGAGCCCGAACGGGCCGTGCATCCGCAGCCCGAAGGCCTCGGTGCGCAGCTCCTTGTGGCGCGGCGCGAGCGCGGCGGCGACGAACGTCCGCAGCACGGGGACGCGGGCGGCGAGCCCGATCCAGCGGAAGGCGAGGTGGTGCGCCCGCTCCGGGTCCATCCGCTTGAAGACGACGTTGAAGAAGAGCTTGTACATGATCAATGTCCTCAAAGAAGCCGTATGAAAAGAGGCCTCATGAAGAGGGGGACACCGTTTCCGGTGTCCCCCTCAGGGCTGCTAGTCGCGGGCTGCGATCAGATGCTCGGCGTGTTCCTGCAGTGAGCGCACGCCCACGTCGCCGCGGTTGAGCGCGTCGATGCCCTGGACGGCGGCGGCGAGCGCCTGGACCGTGGTCAGGCACGGCACGGACCGCGCGACGGCCGCCGTGCGGATCTCGTAGCCGTCGAGGCGGCCACCCGTGCCGTACGGCGTGTTGACGATGAGGTCGACATCGCCGTCGTGGATGAGCTGGACGATGGTCTTCTCGCCGTTCGGCCCCTCACCCTCGCTCTGCTTGCGCACGACCGTGGCGTTGATGCCGTTGCGCTTGAGCACCTCGGCCGTGCCGGACGTGGCGAGCAGCTCGAACCCGTGGGCGACCAGTTCGCGCGCCGGGAAGATCATCGAGCGCTTGTCACGGTTGGCGACCGAGATGAAGGCGCGGCCCTTGGTCGGCAGCGGCCCGTACGCCCCCGCCTGCGACTTGGCGTACGCCGTGCCGAACACGGAGTCGATGCCCATGACCTCGCCGGTGGAGCGCATCTCCGGGCCGAGGACGGTGTCGACGCCGCGCCCGTGGATGTCGCGGAAGCGCGACCACGGCATGACGGCCTCCTTGACGGAGATCGGCGCGTCGAGCGGCAGGGTGCCGCCGTCGCCGTTCGCCGGGAGCAGGCCCTCGGCGCGCAGTTCTGCGATGGTCGTGCCGAGCGAGATGCGGGCGGCGGCCTTCGCCAGCGGCACCGCGGTCGCCTTCGAGGTGAAGGGGACGGTGCGCGAGGCACGCGGGTTGGCTTCGAGGACGTACAGGATGTCCCCGGCCAGTGCGAACTGGATGTTGATCAGTCCGCGGACGCCGACACCGCGCGCGATGGCCTCGGTCGAGGCCCGCAGCCGCTTGATGTCGAACCCGCCGAGGGTGATCGGCGGCAGCGCGCACGCCGAGTCGCCGGAGTGGATGCCGGCCTCCTCGATGTGCTCCATGACGCCGCCGAGGAAGAGCTCCTCGCCGTCGTAGAGGGCGTCGACGTCGATCTCGATGGCGTCGTCGAGGAAGCGGTCGACCAGGACCGGCCGGGAGGGGCTGATCTCGGTCGACTCGGCGATGTACGACTCCAGACGGGACTCGTCGTACACGATCTCCATGCCGCGGCCGCCGAGGACGTACGACGGCCGGACGAGGACCGGGTAGCCGATCTCGTCGGCGATGGCCTTGGCGCCCGCGAAGGTGGTCGCGGTGCCGTGCTTGGGGGCCGGGAGGCCCGCCTCAGCGAGCACCTGTCCGAAGGCGCCCCGGTCCTCGGCGGCGTGGATCGCCTCGGGAGAGGTGCCCACGACCGGTACGCCGTTGTCCTTGAGCGCCTGCGACAGGCCCAGCGGGGTCTGGCCGCCGAGCTGGACGACCACGCCCGCGACGGGGCCGGCCAGCGTCTCCGCGTGGACGATCTCGAGCACGTCCTCCAGCGTGAGCGGCTCGAAGTACAGGCGGTCGGAGGTGTCGTAGTCCGTGGAGACGGTCTCCGGGTTGCAGTTGACCATCACGGTCTCGTAGCCCGCGTCGCTCAGCGCGAAGGAGGCGTGGACGCAGGAGTAGTCGAACTCGATGCCCTGGCCGATGCGGTTCGGGCCGGAACCCAGGATGATCACCGCGGGCTTCTCGCGCGGGGCGACCTCGGTCTCCTCGTCGTAGGACGAGTAGAAGTACGGCGTCTTCGCCGCGAACTCCGCAGCGCAGGTGTCGACCGTCTTGTAGACCGGGCGGATGCCCAGCGCGTGCCGGACCTCGCGCACGACGTCCTCGCGCAGTCCGCGGATGTCGGCGATCTGGACGTCGGAGAAGCCGTGCCGCTTGGCCTCCGCGAGGAGTTCGACATCCAGCCGCTCTGCCGCGGCGAGCTCGTCCGCGATCTCCTTGATCAGGAACAGCTGGTCGACGAACCACGGGTCGATCTTCGTCGCCTCGAAGACCTCCTCGGGCGTGGCGCCCGCGCGGATGGCCTGCATGACGGAGTTGATGCGCCCGTCGGTCGGCCGGACGGCCTCTTCGAGGAGCTGCTTCTTGTCGCCGGGCTCGCCGACGAAGGTGAACTGGCTGCCCTTCTTCTCCAGGGAGCGCAGCGCCTTCTGCAGCGCCTCGGTGAAGTTGCGGCCGATCGCCATGGCCTCGCCGACCGACTTCATGGTCGTGGTCAGCGTGGAGTCGGCGGAGGGGAACTTCTCGAAGGCGAAGCGCGGGGCCTTCACGACCACGTAGTCGAGGGTCGGCTCGAACGACGCCGGGGTCTTCTCCGTGATGTCGTTCGGGATCTCGTCGAGGGTGTAGCCGACGGCGAGCTTGGCGGCGATCTTGGCGATCGGGAAACCGGTTGCCTTCGAGGCGAGCGCCGAAGAGCGCGACACGCGCGGGTTCATCTCGATGACGATGACGCGGCCGTCTTCGGGGTTGATCGCGAACTGGATGTTGCAGCCACCGGTGTCGACGCCGACCTCGCGGATGATCGCGATGCCGATGTCACGCAGCCGCTGGTACTCGCGGTCGGTCAGCGTCATCGAGGGCGCGACGGTGATGGAGTCGCCGGTGTGGACGCCCATCGGGTCGAAGTTCTCGATGGAGCAGACGACCACGACGTTGTCGTTCTTGTCGCGCATCAGCTCCAGCTCGTACTCCTTCCAGCCGAGGATGGACTCCTCCAGGAGCACCTCGGTGGTCGGGGAGAGCGTGAGCCCCTGTCCGGCGATGCGGCGCAGCTCCTCCTCGTCGTGCGCGAAGCCGGAACCGGCGCCGCCCATGGTGAAGGAGGGGCGGACGACGACGGGGTACCCGCCGAGCGTCTCGACGCCCCCGAGGACGTCGTCCATGGAGTGGCAGATGACCGAGCGGGCGGACTCGCCGTGTCCGATCTTCGCGCGGACGGCCTCGACGACGCCCTTGAAGAGGTCGCGGTCCTCGCCCTTGTTGATCGCCTCGACGTTGGCGCCGATCAGCTCGACGCCGTACTTCTCCAGTACACCCTGTTCGTGCATGGAGATGGCGGTGTTGAGCGCGGTCTGACCGCCCAGGGTGGGCAGCAGCGCGTCGGGGCGCTCCTTGGCGATGATCTTCTCGACGAACTCCGGGGTGATCGGCTCGACGTAGGTCGCGTCGGCGATCTCCGGGTCGGTCATGATCGTCGCCGGGTTGGAGTTGACCAGGATGACCCTCAGGCCCTCGGCGCGCAGGATGCGGCAGGCCTGGGTTCCGGAGTAGTCGAACTCGGCGGCCTGGCCGATGACGATCGGGCCGGAGCCGATGACCAGGACGGACTGGATATCGGTGCGCTTAGGCACGCTGGCCCTCCATCGGGACGGTGCTCATCAAAGACGTGAAGCGGTCGAACAGGTAGGCGGCGTCGTGCGGGCCCGCTGCCGCCTCGGGGTGGTACTGGACGCTGAAGGCCGGCTGGTCGAGGAGCTGGAGGCCCTCGACGACCTGGTCGTTCAGGCAGACGTGGGAGACCTCGGCGCGGCCGTAGGGGGTCTCGGACACCTTGTCGAGCGGGGCGTCGACGGCGAAGCCGTGGTTGTGCGCGGTGACCTCGACCTTGCCGGTCGTACGGTCCTGCACCGGCTGGTTGATGCCGCGGTGGCCGTACTTCAGCTTGTAGGTGCCGAAGCCCAGGGCGCGACCGAGGATCTGGTTGCCGAAGCAGATGCCGAAGAGCGGGGTCCTGCGCTCCAGCACCCCCTGCATGACAGAGACGGCGTGGTCGGCGGTGGCCGGGTCGCCGGGACCGTTGGAGAAGAACACGCCGTCCGGGTTGACGGCGTAGATGTCCTCGACGGTCGCCGTGGCGGGCAGCACATGCACCTCGATGCCGCGCTCGGCCATCCGGTGCGGGGTCATGCCCTTGATCCCCAGGTCGACGGCCGCGACGGTGAACTTCTTCTCGCCGATCGCGGGGACGACGTACGTCTCCTTGGTGGCGACCTCGGCGGCGAGGTTCGCGCCCTTCATCTCGGGCGCCTGGCGCACCTCGGCGAGCATGGTGCCCTCGTCGGGCAGCGCGTTGCCGGAGAAGATGCCGACGCGCATGGCGCCGCGCTCGCGCAGGTGGCGGGTGAGGGCGCGGGTGTCGATGCCGGAGATCCCGACGACGCCCTGCTTGGCCAGCTCCTCGTCGAGGGAGCGGCGCGAGCGCCAGTTGGAGGGCACGCGCGCGGGGTCGCGTACGACGTATCCGGCGACCCAGATGCGCTGCGACTCGGGGTCCTCGTCGTTGACGCCGGTGTTGCCGACGTGCGGGGCGGTCATCACGACGACCTGGCGGTGGTACGACGGGTCGGTGAGGGTCTCCTGGTAGCCGGTCATGCCGGTGGAGAACACCGCTTCGCCGAAGGTCACCCCCACGGCCCCGTAGGCGCGGCCGCGGAAGGTCCGGCCGTCCTCCAGGACGAGTACGGCGGGAGTCTTCACGGCTCCCCTGGTGGAGGTCGTCATCATGCGCCTTCCGTCGTGTTGACCTTGTTGATCATGCTGTTCAGGGTGTCGACCCATTCGTTGTGCTCGGCCGCCCGGTCGGAGCGGAACCCGGAGTCGATCAGCTTGTCGCCGTGCTCCCAGGTGACGACCAGCAGGCCGCCCTCGCTGAGAACCTTCCCGGCGATGCCCTTGCCGAGCAGGGCCTCGCGCAGTGCCTCGGCCGGGATGAAGAAGTCGCTCGCCCCGGGGCGTACGACGTCCAGACCCGCGTCCGTCAGCGTGAGCTCGGCCCGGCTGCGGGTGCCCAGGCCGTGCGCCACGATGCGGTCGAGCCACTGCCCGGCGGTGGTGGAGCCGTGGTAGCGGCCGCTCATCGTCAGTTTCGCCGCACCGGGCTCGGACGGCGCGGTGGGCAGCTCGGGCAGGTCGCTCTGGAGCGTGCCCCGCCACTTCCAGCCCTCGCGCATCAGCCAGTAGACGAGCGCGATGAACAGGGCGAGGCCGACCAGCCAACCGATGCGCGCCGACCAGTCCGTCACCTCCGCCGACTTCTGTTCCGCGGCGAGGTACGTCAGATGCAGTGATGTCACGCGAGCTTCCCGTCGACGAGCGTGGCCTTGCCCCGCAGCCACGTGTGCGTGACACGGCCCGGCAGCTCACGGCCCTCGTAGGGGGTGTTGCGGCTGCGCGAGGCGAAGCCCGCGGGGTCCACGGCCCCACGGTATGCCGTGTCGACCAGCACGAGGTTGGCGGGCTCACCAACCGAGACGGGGCGGCCGTGGCCCGTGGCTCCGCCGATCCGCGCGGGCTTGACGGACATCCGGTCGGCGACGCCGGCCCAGTCGAGCAGGCCGGTCTCGACCATCGTCTGCTGGACGACGGACAGCGCGGTTTCGAGGCCCACCATGCCCATGGCGGCGGCGGCCCACTCGCAGTCCTTGTCCTCGTGCGGGTGCGGGGCGTGGTCGGTGGCGACGATGTCGATGGTGCCGTCGGCGAGCGCCTCGCGCAGGGCCATGACGTCGCGCTCGGTGCGCAGCGGCGGGTTGACCTTGTAGACCGGGTTGTAGGAGCGCACCAGCTCGTCGGTGAGCAGGAGGTGGTGCGGGGTGACCTCGGCCGTCACGTCGATGCCGCGGGACTTGGCCCAGCGCACGATCTCGACGGATCCGGCGGTCGAGAGGTGACAGATGTGGACGCGGGAGCCGACGTGCTCGGCGAGCAGGACGTCCCGGGCGATGATCGATTCCTCGGCCACCGCGGGCCAGCCGCCGAGTCCCAGTTCGGCGGAGACGACGCCCTCGTTCATCTGGGCGCCCTCCGTCAGCCGCGGCTCCTGCGCGTGCTGGGCGACGACGCCACCGAAGGCCTTCACGTACTCCAGCGCCCGGCGCATGATCACGGCGTCGTCCACGCACTTGCCGTCGTCCGAGAAGACCGTGACGCCGGCCGCCGACTCGTGCATGGCGCCCAGCTCGGCGAGCTTCCTGCCCTCCAGGCCGACGGTGACGGCGCCGATGGGCTGTACGTCGCAGTAGCCGTGCTCCTGGCCGAGCCGGTAGACCTGCTCGACCACGCCGGCGGTGTCGGCGACGGGGAAGGTGTTGGCCATGGCGAACACGGCGGTGTAGCCGCCGCTCGCGGCGGCGCGCGTGCCGGTCAGCACGGTCTCGGAGTCCTCGCGCCCCGGCTCGCGCAGATGCGTGTGCAGGTCGACGAGGCCCGGGAGGAGCACCTTGCCGTCGGCCTCGACGACCTCGGCGCCCTCGGCGGACAGCCCGGCGCCCACCTCGGCGATCGTGCCGCCGTCGATCAGGACGTCCTGCGGCTCGCCGCCGAGCACCTTCGCACCACGGATAAGGATCTTGCTCATGTTCTTACTTCTCCTCGGTACGGGTGTGGGTGACGGCGGGCTCGTTGCCACCGAGCAGCAGGTACAGGACGGCCATCCGGATCGAGACGCCGTTGGCGACCTGCTCGACGACGGTGCAGCGGTCCGAGTCGGCGACCTCGGCGGTGATCTCCATGCCGCGCACCATCGGGCCGGGGTGCATCACGATGGCGTGCTCGGGCATCTTCGCCATGCGGTCGCCGTCCAGGCCGTAGCGCCGCGAGTACTCGCGCTCGGTCGGGAAGAACGCCGCGTTCATCCGCTCGCGCTGCACGCGCAGCATCATCACCGCGTCGGACTTGGAGAGCGTGCTGTCGAGGTCGTAGGAGATCTCGCAGGGCCAGGACTCGACGCCGACGGGCACCAGGGTGGGCGGGGCGACGAGCGTGACCTGCGCGCCGAGGGTGTGCAGCAGGTCGACGTTGGAGCGGGCGACGCGGCTGTGCAGCACGTCACCGACGATCGTGATGCGCTTGCCGTCGAGGTCCTGGCCGATCCCGGCGTCCCGGCCGACGAGGCGGCGGCGCATGGTGAAGGCGTCGAGCAGGGCCTGCGTGGGGTGCTGGTGGGTGCCGTCGCCCGCGTTGATGACGGCGGCGTCGATCCAGTCGGAGGTGGCGAGCCGGTACGGGGCTCCGGAGGCGCCGTGCCGGATGACGACGGCGTCGACGCCCATGGCTTCGAGGGTCTGGGCGGTGTCCTTCAGGGACTCGCCCTTCGACACCGAGGAGCCCTTGGCGGTGAAGTTGATGACGTCCGCGGAGAGGCGCTTCTCGGCGGCTTCGAAGGAGATCCGGGTGCGGGTGGAGTCCTCGAAGAAGAGGTTGACGACGGTGCGGCCGCGCAGGGTCGGCAGCTTCTTGATCGGCCGGTCGGCGACCCGGGCCATTTCCTCGGCGGTGTCGAGGATGAGGACGGCGTCGTCGCGGGTGAGGTCGGCGGCCGAGATGAGATGACGCTGCATCTGTCAGGCTCCGTAAGGCAGTTCAGGGAGGTTTCGGGCATACGGGCGCGCAGGGGCGTACGGCGGAGACGTACGCCTTCGGGTGGTTACTGCTCGCCCGGGGAGGTCCGCTTCGCACCGAGCAGCACGGTGTCGCGACCGTCCTCCTCGGCGAGCTGGACCTTGACCGTCTCCCGCAACGACGTGGGGAGGTTCTTGCCGACGTAGTCGGCGCGGATGGGCAGTTCGCGGTGGCCCCGGTCGACGAGGACCGCGAGCTGCACGGCGCGCGGGCGCCCGATGTCGTTGAGCGCGTCGAGCGCGGCGCGGATGGTGCGGCCCGAGAAGAGCACGTCGTCGACGAGGACGACCAGCCGGCCGTCGATGCCGTCACCGGGGATCTCGGTGCGGGCCAGCGCACGCGGCGGGTGCATGCGCAGGTCGTCGCGGTACATGGTGATGTCGAGGGAGCCGACCGGGATCTTGCGGTCGGTGATCTCTTCGAGCTTGTCGGCCAGCCTGCGGGCCAGGAAGACGCCTCGGGTCGGAATGCCGAGGAGCACCACGTCGTCGGCGCCCTTGGCGCGCTCGACGATCTCGTGGGCGATGCGGGTCAGCACCCGCGCGATGTCGGGGCCTTCGAGAACGGGCCGCGCATCGGCTTCGTACTGCTGCTTGTCCTGCTCTGAGTCCATAAAAAACGGACCTCCTTCTCCGCCTCACGGGACGGATCATTAAAGGACGTCGGAATTGCGCCATCCACGGTACCAGCCCGACAACGTCCCTGATCACCCGCCTGGTCCCAGGGCACGCGCGACTCCCACGGAAGGGTCGGTCCGGACCATTCGGCTTGACGGGGAAGAGTAACGCTGCGTAACCTCACAGTGAGTTACCAGCCACGCGGCTGTGCCGCAAATGTTCCAGTGTCCGGGGAGCTATATGTCCAGCGAATACGCCAAACAGCTCGGGGCCAAGCTCCGGGCCATCCGCACCCAGCAGGGCCTTTCCCTCCACGGCGTCGAGGAGAAGTCCCAGGGACGCTGGAAGGCGGTCGTGGTCGGTTCGTACGAGCGCGGCGACCGCGCCGTCACCGTACAGCGACTTGCCGAGCTGGCGGATTTCTATGGGGTTCCCGTACAGGAACTGCTGCCGGGCACCACGCCGGGCGGGGCCGCCGAGCCGCCGCCGAAGCTGGTCCTGGACCTTGAGCGGCTGGCCCATGTGCCGGCCGAGAAGGCAGGCCCCCTCCAGCGCTACGCGGCGACGATCCAGTCCCAGCGCGGTGACTACAACGGCAAGGTGCTGTCGATCCGCCAGGACGACCTGCGCACACTCGCGGTCATCTACGACCAGTCGCCCTCGGTCCTCACCGAGCAGCTGATCAGCTGGGGCGTGCTGGACGCGGACGCGCGCCGCGCCGTCTCGCACGACGAGGGCTGACCCAGGGGCCTCTGCAGAAACGTACCGCCGGGGTGGCCGGAACCTCATGGTTCCGGCC